>DAHZZC010000677.1 GCA_027435495.1 Planctomycetales bacterium | reverse complement strand
GAGGACGCCGACGCCACCTGGCGGATCGAATCGATCCTGGCGCCGAAGGTCCGGTCGGAGGGACTCTGGAACCTCTACGCCGACCTCGAACGGCCGATGATCTCGGTCCTGGCCCGGATGGAACGGGTGGGCGTCGCGGTCGACGTCGCCCGATTGAACGAGCTCTCCGAGGATTTCGCCGGGCAGATGGCGACGATCGAGTCCGAGATCTACCGCCTGGCCGGCCGGACGTTCAACATCAATTCGCCGCCGCAACTCCGGCAGATCCTCTTCGACGAACTGAAACTGCCGACGGTCTCGAAGACGCCCGGCGGCGAGCAGAGCACGGCACAGGACGTCCTGGAGGAGCTGGCGAGCAAGCACCCGCTCCCGGCGCAATTGCTCCGCCATCGACAGCTTGGCAAGCTCAAGAGCACCTATCTGGACGACCTGCCGGCGCGGGTACATCCCGACGACGGCCGGATTCACGCCTCGTTCAACCAGAGCGTGACGGCAACCGGCCGGCTCAGTTCGTCCGACCCGAACCTGCAAAACATCCCGGTCCGCACGGAGGAGGGACGGCAGATCCGCCAGGCTTTCGTCCCGGGACGGCCCGGCTGGTCGCTCCTGACGGCCGACTACTCGCAAATCGAGCTGCGCATCCTGGCGCACTACTCGGAAGACCCCGCGCTGGTGAAGGCGTTCGCCGAGGATCGCGACATCCACCGGGCCGTCGCGGCGAGAATCTTCGGCGTCGAGGAATCGGCCGTCGACGAGACGCAGCGGCGGGTGGCAAAGACGGTGAATTTCGGCGTGATCTACGGCCTGAGCCCGTTCGGCCTGGCGGCCCGGCTGGGGATCACCCAGGTCGAGGCCGCGAAGTTCATCGACGCCTATTTCCAGGAATACGCTGGTGTGGACCGCTTCATCACGCGGTCGCTGGAGGAGGCGCAGGCGAAGGGGAGGGTCGAGACGATCCTGGGACGTCGGCGGCCGATCGTCGGGATCAAGGCGACGACCGGCCGATCGCGAAACCTGGCCGAACGGACGGCCGTCAACACGATCATTCAGGGTTCAGCCGCTGACCTCATCAAGCGTGCCATGATCCGAATCGACGACGAGCTGATCGAGCGGAAGTCGCCGGCGCGGATGCTGCTCCAGATCCACGACGAACTGGTCTTCGAGGCGCCCGACGACCATATCCCCGACCTGGCCGAGCTGGTCCGCCGAGAGATGACCTCGGCGCTGGCCCTCTCGGTCCCGCTAGCGGTGGATATCGCCGCCGGCGCAAACTGGCTGGACGTTGAGGCGATACCGGGGTTCTAGGGCGGGGGGCTCGGAGGGCCCCTGGCACCTGCCGAACGTCGATGCGCGATTCATTCGGACGCCAGGCTATCACCCTGTCATCCTGTCACCGCCGAGGGCGACACGCGCTCCCTCGAAGGCCCGGCTGGATGGTATGATAACCGGGAGCTGACGGGCGTTACGAGGGAGCGATCCTCGGCGAGTTCCCGGTCATCCTCGGGCCTGGAAGGGACGGAGGATGCGGCAAAAATGGCACGCAAGCGACACCAACGGGCGAAGCACGAGCGAATCCACCCCTGGCCGGCGGGGCACACCGCGCCGGAGGAGGTGGCCGAGAAGGCCACCTACGTGGGGAGCAGCGAGCACAAGGCTCATGACAGCCCCGCCGGCCCGCCCGCGTACCGATCCGACGCCGCCCGTTGCGACCCTCGATACACCGACTTCGAATCGATCACCGTTGCGCTCCGCGAGGCGATCCGTCGTCGATGCTCCGGGGCCCAGTTCGAGGGGGATTATCCCCGGCATGTCTGGGGATGGTTCGACGGACAGCTCTACGAAGCCCGCCTCATCAATCGCGCGCAGGGGTGGTACAAGGGCTGGCCGGTCGAGGAGGCGGAACGGCCGCGCGACGACGAACGACGGCTCGATTGGGCGGAATAGCGATGCTCCGATTCCGTATCGACTGGGAGGATGAGCCGCGGGTCCGCGACCCGCTCCTTCGGGCGTCCTGGGCGCGGCTGGAGATCCTCGCCCGCGAGGGCGAGCGGGAATTCTGCCTGACGGACTGCCTCGACGAGCGATCGCAGAGCCTTCGTCGAGGGATCTATGGGTCCGTCTTCCCGCTCGCCGAGTGGATCGTCGAG
>DAHZZC010000676.1 GCA_027435495.1 Planctomycetales bacterium | reverse complement strand
GACGACGGCACTGTAGCCGGCGGAAGCCATCGTCAACGGCCTCCCGAATCGTTGGGCGGGGCACCCGGTCCGCCGAAGCCGGGGAAAAGCCCCATCGGGAGCCCGCCAGCCATCCCGGAAAGGGAGCGTGCCGCCGACTCGCGCGCCTTGACCATCCCCGCGTTCACCGCGGCGGCCACCATCTCTTCCAGTAGCTCGACATCTCCGCCGAGCATCGCGGGATCGATCCGAACCGAGACGACCTCCATCCGGCCGTTGACGATGGCCTTCACCGAACCGCCACCGGCCTCGCCCTCGACCTCGACCCGACCGAGCGACTCAACCGCCCTGTCGAAGACCTCGCGAAGCTTGCCGGCATTCCCCATCAAGTCCCCGAGCATCCCGAGTTTGTTGAACACGACCGGCTCTCCTCCGCGGAAAATCGAAATCGTCCACCCAGCCACTTGCCCTTCGGTCCGCCGAGAATCGGGGGGTGGTCAGGCCGAGGCCGGGTCCTCTGGACCGTCGTAATCCACCTGGACCGGCCGGGCCTCGAAAAGCTCGATCACTTTCTGCACCAGGGGGTCCGATGCGATCGCATCGGCTCGTCGCGGCTCGTTCTCGACCTGTTGCGCCGAGGTCTCTCCGGAACCAGAGGCCCGGAATCGGACCTGGATCGGCCGTCGCATCCAGCGCTTCAAGACGCTGGCGAGCGCCTCCGAGGTCTCTGCCGAGAAGACCGACTCATCGCCAGTGTAACCGGGGCGTGGGCTGACGAACAGGAGGTCCGGCCCGGCCAGTTCCACCGGTTCAATCTGCGAGATCCGCCAGTGGAACTTGAGCGGGAGCCTGGCGACGGCCTGCGGCCAGTGTTTCCGGATCGCCTCCAGGTCGAGTTCTCCCGCCGGGTGATGGTCGGACTCGGCGGCCGTCGGGTCCACGCTCAGGCCTGCTGGCCCCCTGGGGACGGGTCCGGCTCCGGCACCGTCGCGCGGATCCTCAGCAGCCGGAGAACCGGAAGGACTCTGGGAAGGCGAGGGCAACCTTTCTCCGGCGGTCGATCGGGTCAGCGATCTTTCGCTGTCGATTTCAGCTCGACTGCCTTTTTTTTTTGCGGGGTCGGAGTCCTGACGGCGTGGGACCGGCGTACCGTCCTCCATCGAGGCCAGTCGATGGAGGATTGAATCCAGGGATTCGAAGTCCTCGAGCCTTGCCAGGCGCACAAGAGCCATCTCGACGAGCAGTCGGCCGTGCAGACTCCCACGGAGCCGGGTCCGATGCTGATCGACGATTTGGAGGGCGGCGAGGATGGCGTCGATGGGGAGGCGCTCGATGAGTTTCTGAAGCCGGGGTTTCTGGCGGGGCGTCACCGCGAGCAGGATGGAATCGGCGCCGAGGGCAAGGACCATCGCGTCTCGGAGGAAATCGAGGAGGCCGCCGAGGATCTCCGTTGGCTGGACGCCCTGCTCGGCGGCCTCGTTGAGGAGTTGGAGAGCGGAGGCGGCGTCGCGATCGGCGAGGGCTTCGAGTATCGAGAGCAGGCGATCGTCGCTGGCCGTTCCGAGAGCGGCCTGCACGACCTCCACGGTGAGTCGGGGGCTGCCGGAGGCTAGCAGTCGATCGAGGAGCGACTCGGCATCGCGGAGTGAACCGGCCGCCCGACGCGCCACGACCTGCAAGGCGTCCGTGTCGGCGGCCACCTTTTCGTGCTCGCAAATCTCGCCCAGCGTCTTCGCGATCAATTGGGGGGTGATCCCGGCCAGGTCATATCGCTGGCATCGCGAGAGAACCGTCTCGGGGATCTTGTTGGCCTCGGTGGTCGCGAAGAGAAACTTGACGTGCGGCGGCGGCTCCTCCAGGGTCTTCAACAGAGCGTTGAAGGCCCCGGTGGAGAGCATGTGGACCTCGTCGATGTAGTACACCTTGAACCGGGCCCGACTCGGCCGGAGGCCCGCGTTCTGTCGAAGTTCGCGAACCTGCTCGACGCCGTTGTTGCTCGCTCCGTCAATCTCGATGACGTCCACATCCTGACCGGCGGTGATCGCCTGGCAAATATCACAGACCTGGCAAGGCTGGTCGGTCGGGCCCTTTACGCAATTGAGGCACTTGGCGAAGATTCGGGCCATCGTTGTCTTGCCGACGCCCCGAGTCCCGCAAAAAAGGTAAGCCTGCGCGATCCGTTGCATCCGGATGGCATTGCGGAGGGCCTGAACGATGTGGTCCTGGCCGACGACGTCGTCGAACTTTTGAGGTCGGTATCGTCGAGCGACGACGGTGTAGGGCTCACCCTCTCGGCGCATGGGGACCTCGTCGAGGATGGCCAGGCCCTGGGGATCCATCGGACTCGGACCCTGGTTCGAGCCGCGTGAGGGCACTCAGGCGCGATCCATCGTGCCGAAAGAGGGGGATTCCAGGGACCCGGCATGGGGATCGGGAATCGATCCCCGGGCGCCCTGGGCGGGGGCCTGGGTGAGCCGGGGAGGTTCTCCCGCGCACATGAGGGTGATGCTTATGGCTGCTGCGTTCCCGCCCTGACCAGGTTCGCAAGCTCCCATTGCACGGGTCCCCCCCGGCTCACCCGGACCCCCACCTGCGCGGGCCGCCTCGGGTCGGAAACCATTCTCCGCCTTCCCGGAGCCGGGTCAAGAGCAACCTCCGAAAATTGACCAACGTACACCAGGTTGAATTTGGGAGGAGGGATGGGTTCGAGGGAGAAAAGACGGGACGATTGGCTCCCTGGGGGTGGACGTTCGTGGGAGGATCTGCCGTGATATAATGTCGACCGGGCTCTCGCCCAGCCGGAGGGTTGCGGCCCGATCGGCCCGCCGTCTCCGATCTCCATCGAGGGGACCCCATGACACGCCCATCGAAGCCCGGGCTTTCGCAGGGCCCAGAGGCCGACTTGCCGGTGCGGGAGCGCCGGCTTTCGAATGGTCTGGAAGTCCTGATCCTCCGCAGGCGAGGGACGCCGATGGTCGTGGTCGACCTGAATTATCCGGTCGGTTCGTTTGATGAGCCGCCTGGGCTCTCGGGTCTGGCGCATTTCGTCGAGCACATGCTCTTCAAGGGGACGGAGGGGTATCCGAAGGGGCAGATCGACCGCCTGGTCGCGTCTGCGGCCGGTTCGTGCAATGCCGAGACCTCGGAGGACCGGACGCACTACTGGTTCACGTTCCCCTCGGATCGCTGGGAGCTGGCGCTGGCGATCGAGGCCGACTGGATGACAGGGGCGCAGTTCGACCCGCGTGAGGTGGAACTGGAGCGCCGGGTGATCGCCGAGGAGCTTGCGCGCGACCTTGACTCGCCAATCGGTCGGCTCGACGATTCTCATGCAGCGATGACTTACCTGCGCCATCCCTACCGGAATCCGACCCTCGGCTGGCCGGACGAGATGGCGCGGATCGGCGTGGACGAGTTGACCGCCTTCTACCGCCGCCATTATCGGCCGGACGGGGCGGTCCTGGTGGTGGTCGGCGACGTCGATCCGTCGCGGGCGTTCGACCGAATCGAGGCGGTCTTCGGCTCGATTGCGCCGGGAGTCGAGCCGCGCGAATCTCCGACGATTCTCGAGCCCCGTCAGGCAGGTCGTCGCGATTTCTTCCTGGCCGAGCTGGATACGGTTCCCCGGGGATTACTGGGATGGCGGACCGTCCCGCGGGGCCATGCCGACGCGGCGCCGCTGGACGTCCTCTCGGACGTCCTCTCGTGCGGCCGACGTTCGCGGCTCTGGGAGGGGTTGGTGGAATCCACGGGGATGGCGGTCGGGGTGGAGACGGCCCACTACTCGATGCGGCGAGACGGTCGGTTCCTGATCCAGCTCGAGGCCGATCCCGAGGCGGATCGATCGGAGATTGAGCGTCGGATTCTCGCTGAGATCGCTCAACTGGCGGAATCGGGTCCGACCGCCGAGGAGATGGCCCGGTCGCGCCGGGGGATGGAAGCCGCCTGGCGATGGGAACGCGACCAGCCCGCCGAGCTGGCCTCAGCGCTCGGGCTGGCCGCGCTCCAGGGGGGCTGGCGGACGATCCTCGACGAGCTACGGGCGGCGATGGCGGTGACGGCGCAGGACGTTCGTCGGGTCGCGGGGACATACCTGGTCGAGCGTGGGCTGACCTGCGGCTGGGCCTGCGCACCCGATATCGAGGATCCGGCAGACGAGGCGCGCGCCGACGAGGGGGCCCGGCTGGGCCGCCGCCCCGCTGTCGTCCGGACGTCGGGGGTCTCCGAGGCGCCCGCGATCGTGACGGCTCCGGCGTTTCCGGCGATGGCGGTGGGCGTCTCGCGGCTATCGGACTACCGGCCGAGGCGGATGGTCTTGCCGAACGGCTTCCGGCTGGTCTTCGAGCGGAGGGCCGGAACCGGGATTGTCTCGCTGGAGTTGCACACCGACGCGGGCCTGCTCCGCGAGTCTCGGCCGGGGCTGGCCAGCCTGACGGCCCGGCTCCTGGAGGAAGGGACCGCGAACCGAGACGCCGAGGCGATCGCGAGGGCCATCGAGGATGTCGGCGGCTCGATGGACGTCTGGGCAACCGGTCCTTCGATCCGCGTCTGCGCTGAGGATCTCGGGATGGCGATCGACCTGCTGGCCGACCTCATGATCCGGCCGGTTTTCCCGGAGGAGGCTGTCGGTCGGATCGCTCGCCGAATGGCCTCCGAACTTCGGGGCGACCTCGACGACCCGGCGTTTCGCGCGGAGACGGCGTTTCGCGGGCTGATCTACGGTGCCCATCCGATGGGGCGCGATCCGCGTGGGTCGTACCGCGACCTCGTCCGGACCACCCGGGACGATGTTCTGGAACACCACCGCCGCCATTTCGTCCCGGAGGGGACGCACCTGGCGATCGCTGGCGATTTCGACGCCCGACGGCTGGAGCGACTGGTCCGCTCGGCGTTTGGTGCCTGGCCGCGTCGGGCGGCCCGACGGCCGCCGCTGCCGCCGGTCCCGCCGCTCGGGCGGGCGAAGGTCCGTCGGATACCGCATCCGGGCGACCAGGTTCATCTGCTCATCGGCCATCTCGGGATCGAGCGGAACCACCCCGACCACGACGCCCTGCTGATCCTCGACCATATCTTCGGGAGCGGCCCCGGGGTGAGCGACCGGCTCGGCCGGATCGTCCGCGACGAGATGGGGCTGGTCTACGCGATCGGGGGCGGGATCACGGAGACCGCCGACGTGATCCCCGGGATGTTCCGCGTCTACGCGGCGACGAACCCCGAGGACGCCGATCGGGTCGTCGCCACGGTCACGGAACAGGTCCGCGCGATGCGGGCGGGAGCGTTCTCGGACGAGGAGGTCGAGCGGGCCCGCCGATACCTGGCCGGCGCCTGGGTCTTCGATTATCAGGGGGTCGAACAGCGGGCCGAGCGGCTCTGGGAGCTGGAGCGTTACGGCCGCCCGCTCGACGAGCCCCTGTCCTGGCCCGACCGGATCGCTGCCGTGACGGCGGCCCAGGTCCGCAAGGCGGCGCGCACCCACCTGGTTCCCGAGGCACTCTCTCGGGTCGAGCTGGGGCCCGTCCGTCGCCGGGGTCAGCGCTCTCGGGCCGAGTGCGCCTGAAACCGCAAGAAAGACCTGCCTGGAGGGAGGAGGAGCCGATGCCTAGCCCGTTCCCCGGCGTGGATCCCTACATCGAGGCCCAGGGGCTCTGGGAAGGCTTCCATTTGATGACGCTCGCATGCTGTTGTGAATCGTTAAACGTAAGCTTGCCCTCGAACTATCTGGCGACGCTCGCGGCTCATATCGATTTGGTGGATCGGGCACAGTCGGAGCACAAGGAGACGATCCCAGATGTGCTCGTCGCCCGACGGGGGCGACGCTCGGCGGCCGGTCGCGGGGAGGGGGCCGCGGTGGCCTCGGCGACGATCGAGCCCGTACGGATCCCCTTGCCTCGCAGCAAGGTGGAGGTGCGGAACGTCTGGATCGAGATCCATCGGATGCCGGGTCGTACCCCGGTCAGCGTGATTGAGTTGCTCAGTCCGACCAACAAGACTGGTGACGGCTTTGCGAAGTACCAGAGGAAGCGACGGGCGACCATCCGCCAGAAGCTCCACCTGATCGAGATTGATCTGCTCCTCGGCGGCCAGAGGCTGCCAATGGAGGAACCGCTTCCGCCCGGCGACTTCTTCGCCCTCGTCTCCCGGGCGGAGGAACGCCCCGAAGCCAGCGTCTATGCCTGGACGATCCGCGACCCGCTGCCGACGATCCCGATCCCGCTCAGGAGGCCCGACGCCGACGTGGGCCTCGACCTGGCGGCGCACTTCGCCACGGCCTACGATCGGGGTCGATACGCCCTCGGCCTCGACTATTCCAGGCCCCTCGCCACCCTGAAGAAGGCCGCCGATCGGACCTGGTCGGAGCGGACGGCGCGGGGCTCGCGTCGATAGTCCGACGGCCGCTTGACAGCCCCTCTCGGACCCTCCTACCATGAGGGGCGTTGATCCAGGTCCGACCGAGGGAGCGGACCGCGGTCCACGGGATGCGGAGCGGGAAGTCAGGCCCGTCTTCCGGCATCCCGCTCTCATTTTGCCTCCCCCGAACATTCATACCGGCTGCACCCGATGCAGCGAGAACGCCGGGAGTCTATTCGATGCGTGTCGCCCTGGACGCGATGGGGGGGGATTTCGCCCCCGGTCCGATCGTGGCGGGAGCCTGCGAGGCGGCGATCGACCTGCCCGACCTCACCGTCGTCCTCGTCGGCGACCAGGCCCATATCGAGGCCGAACTGGCGAAGAACCCCTCGGCGCCTCGCGACCGGATGCCGATCGTCCACGCCAGCCAGGTCGTCGGCATGGAGGAGAAGCCGGTCGAGGCGCTTCGCAAGAAGCGCGACAACTCGATCTCGAAGTGCTGGGGCCTGATGGCGACCGGCGATGTCCACGCGGTCGTCTCGGCCGGGAATACCGGCGCGATGGTGGCCTCGGCCCTCTTCAACGCCAAGATGTTCCTCCCGGGCGTCCGGCGCCCCGGGATCGCGGCGATCTTCCCCTCGCACAAGGGCCCGATCGTCATCATTGACGTCGGCGCCAACATGAACGCCAAGGCCGAAGACCTCTATCAGTACGGGATCATGGGGGCCATCTACGCCGAGGAGATCCTGGGCGTCACCGGAGCCAAGATTGGCCTGCTGAACGTCGGAGCCGAGGAAGAGAAGGGCACCGACCTTACCCGGACCACCCGCGAGATGTTCCAGGCGAGTCCCTGGGGCTCCCGGTTCTACGGCAACGTCGAGGGGCGCGACATCTATAACGGAGATGCCCGCGTCGTGATCTGCGACGGCTTCGTCGGCAACGTGCTGTTGAAGGCCGGCGAGGGAGCCGTCGAGTTCCTCTTCTCCGAGTTGAAGGAGGAACTGATGCGGATGATGCCCGATCTCCCGGGCGACGCCGGCCAGAAGATGGGGGCCGGGCTGAAGCGGCTCAAGTCGCGGTTCGAGTACGAGGAGTTCGGCGGCGCCCCGCTCCTGGGTATTCGAGGGGCCTGCATCATTTGCCATGGGTCGTCGGGCGCCCGGGCGATCAAGAACGCGCTTCGTGTCGCCGGCACGATGGCCTCTGACCGGCTTCGTGACCGGATCGTTGAGCAACTTGCCGGTACTCCGGCGGCCGAGATCGCCGCCGCGAAGGATTGAGCCACGAGATTATCCCTGGAGAAATCGAAGATGCCCAGGATCGCCTTTTTGTTCCCCGGCCAGGGCGCGCAGTCGGTGGGGATGTGCCGCGAGCTCGATCAGGAACTCCCCGCCGTTCGCGAACTGTTCGACCGCGCCTCGGCGATCCTCGGCATCGACCTCCGCAAGCTCTGCATCGAGGGCCCGGCCGAGGCCCTCGAAGCTACCGACGTCAGCCAGCCCGCCATCTTTGTCGCCAGCCTCGCCGCACTTGAGAGCCTCAAAACGACCAACCCTGAGGTCATCAGCGCCTGCGAGGGCGCCGCCGGCCTGAGCCTGGGGGAATACACGGCGCTCACGTTCGCCGGCGCGATCGACTTTGAATCGGGCCTGAAGCTGGTCCGGCGCCGGGGTCAGGCGATGCAGGCGGCGGCCCTCGCGACCCCCAGCGGGATGACCAGCGTCTTCGGGCTCGACGAGGCGGCCGTGGATGAACTCTGCCGCCGCGTCGCGAGCGCTGGAAGGCTCTGGAAGGCCAACCTCCTCGGCCCGAGCAACATCGTCGTCTCCGGCGATCGGGCCGCCCTGGAACTCGTTCCGGCCGCCGCTTCCGAACTGGAGGCGATAAAGGTCGTCCCGCTCGCGGTCGCCGGCGCGTTCCATTCGGACCTGATGAAGCCGGCCGACGACCAGCTGGCCGAGGCTCTCGCCCAGGTCGACATCCACTCGCCCCGAATTCCCGTCTACTCGAACGTGGATGCCCAGCCTCATTCCGATCCCGACGCGATCCGACGGACCCTCGTGGCCCAGGTCTTGCAGGGCGTCCGGTGGGAAGACTCGATGCGCCGGATGATCGCCGACGGGTTCGACACTTTCTACGAGATCGGCCCCGGCCGGGTCCTCACCGGTCTCCTCAAGCGGATCGACCGCAAGACCTCCTGTACAAGCGTTCCCGCGCGATAACGGAGGCGCCGGCCCCGAATTCCTTCGCCGCATCCGACGACAGAAGTCGTGCCTTTCGGGGGTCGGCCGCGTATAATGGACGGGTCAAGTCTCGACAAAGGCGGTCGCTCCAGTGAGGAGGATGCGTCATGACGGTGGGAACGCCGGCGCAGCCGGTCGGCAAGCTGCTGGACTATGAGCAGTTCATCGACCACCAGTTGCAGCGCACCCGGAAGCGGATCAAGGTCACGGATATCATGACGGCCGGCCTCACGCTTCTGGTGGGGTTTCTGGGCGTCCTCTTCCTGGAAGTGCTCCTCGACCACATTTTCGGAATGCCGTTCTGGCTGCGCTCGATCGTCTTCTGGATCGGGCTCGTTGCGGCGACCGGATATGCGGCGATCCGGCTCGTCCTGCCGATGATCGGGCGAATCAACGCCCTCTATGCGGCCAAGAGGATCGAGGAAGCCGACCCGTCGTTCAAGAATAGCCTCATCAATTACCTGGAGCTCAAGCGCCAGCGTGACCAGTTGCCGAAGGCGGTGCTGGTGGCGCTCGAGTCGCGCGCGGTCAACGACCTGACGCAGGTCGACGTCGAGGCCGCAGTGAACCAGCACCGGCTGATGCAGTCGATTTACGCCTTCTCGGGGGTTCTGGTCGTCTTTGCCGTCTACTGGGCCTTCTCGCCGAGGAGCCCGTACGATTCGGTCCGTCGGGCCTTCCTCGCCGACGTGGTCCGACCGACAAACACCCAGCTCGTCAACATCAAGCCGGGCGACGAGCATCCCGAACTGGCCGAGATCGTGGCCGGGCAGCACGTCAACTTCGAGGTGAACGTTCAGGGAACGCGGCCCGAGAAGGTGGTCCTGCACCACAGCGTCGACGGCGGCAAGTTCTTCGCACCAAAGGAGCTGACGCCGGGCAAGAACCTGTACGACCCCTGGTCGATCACCCTGACCAACATCCAGCAGAGCCAGGACTACTACTTCACCGGTGGCGATGCCGAGTCGAAGCGTTATCACCTGGAGGTCAAGCCGGCGCCGACGATCGTGGAAATCTTCCATGACCTGGATTTCCCCGAGTACACCCAGGCCGAGGATCGCAAGGCGATCGAGGGTGGCGAGATCGAGGCGATCGAGGGGACGCAGGTGACCGTCCGCGCCCGGACGAATATCCCGGCCTCGTACGCGACGATCAATTTTTCGTCGCAGGAGGTCATGCCCGTCGGCATGGAGATCGACCACGAAGATGCGACCCGGCTGACGGGTAAGTTCAAGGTGATGAAGTCGGGGACGTATCGGATCAACTTCCGGACGACCGGAAATCAGGTCAATCCGAGCCCGGTGAATTACGACATCATCGCAATCCCCGACCACTCGCCGACAGCCCGGTTCGTCTTGCCCGACAAGCCGGCCGTGAAGGTCCCGGCCAATGTGAAGGTCGACCTGGTGATGGCCGGCACGGATGACCACGGGATCAAGGAAGCGACCCTGCACGTCCAGCAAGGGAAGGACCTTCCGACCTCGAAGGACTTTCTGGAGAATCTCCCGCCGAGGAGCGAGCTTCGCGCCTCCGAGACGCTCGACCTCGCCCACCTCCACTCCCGAGCTGGCGACCGGATCACCTACTGGCTGACGGTCCGCGATAACAAGCAGCCCGTCTCGAACCGGTTCGAGACCGCGAAGCAGATCATCGAGGTCGGCGAGCCGATCGCGGCCCAGGAGAAGAAGCAGTTCGAGAATCAGCAGGCGAAGCAGCGCGAGGAGATCCAGCAGCAGAATCCGCCGCCACAGCCTGACGAGCCAAATCCGGTCTCTCCTCAGGACACCCCACCGGGCGCTCAGGGTAACCCGCCGGACGCGGGGACGTCGGATCAACCGAACGGTGGACAGGGCGGCAAGGTCAGTGAGCCGCAAGGTTCTCAGCCCGATCAGGGAGCGAACGCCGAGGACCCGGTGGATCGCCCCAACAACCCGGGCGGGAATCCTCAGAACCAGCTCACGCCCGAGCAGATCCGCCAGATCCAGAACGTCCTCAAGAACCGTCAGGGTCAAAAAGGCCAGCAGGGAGCCGCGGGGAACAATCCAGCCGGGAACAATCCGTCCGGGAACCCCGATCTCGCTCGCCAGCAGCGCAACCCGAATGGGAATCCACCGGCCGGGGGTCAAAATCCCGGCGGCGTGAGGAACAACGGACCCAATCGTCAGAACCCGGTCCAGAATCCGGGAAACCCGGCGGGCGCTCCCGGCAACAACCAGGGACAGCCGCTCAACGGGAATCCGGGGAATCCCGAGAACCAGGTGGCGCCTGGCGTTCGTAATGGCGCCCCGACGGTCGGTAACCCGAATCCCAATCCCAACCAAAACGCCGGCAATCCCGGCAACTCACCGGAATCGTCGCCTCCCCAGGCCGGAGCCCCGGGCGGCGCGATGCCTCCCGGCCAGCCTGGAAACAACGGGCAGGGTCAAAATACCCCCCAGAATCCCAACGGCCCGCGGGGAGCCAACCCGCCGAACGCCCCGAATCCAGCCAACCCGGGCGGTCCCGGCGCTGCCAATCCACCGGGTGCGAACTCGCCGGACGCCTCGAACCCAAATGGCGGAAATCCCCAGAATCCGCAGAACGGCCCCAATCCCGGCGGTCAGAATCCTCCGGGAAACTCGAACCAGGCCAATCCCGGAGGAATGAACCCACCGGGCGGCCAGAATCCGGGGAATCCCCAGCAGGGCGGTCCCAGCCAGGCCAATCCCCAGCAGGGCGGTCCCAGCCAGGCCAATCCCCAGCAGGGTGGTCCCAATCAGCCTAACACCCAGCCCCAGAACGGGCCGAACGGCAATCCGAACCAGGCGAATCCGAATGCGGGAATGGGGAGCCAGCCAAATGCCGGGGGATCGGCGACCCAGCAGACGTCGGGCAACTCCGGCGGGACCAAAGGCGGCGTTTCTCCGCGGCAAGGTCCGCCGAACGCGCAGCCGGGTCAACCCAGCCCGGCCAGCGAGAACGCGACGCAACCGAACGGCGAGCCCCAGACCGGCGGTCAGCAGCCAGGGGCCGGCAACCCAAATACCCAGGGGTCAGGTAACACCCGGAATACATCCGGACAAAGGAAGGGCTCAAAGCCGGCGGGGAACCAGGCGCCCCGGGATCGTTCCGGAGCGAACCAGGGGATGAAGCCGGGTGAGGCCGGGGCGTCCGGCAATCCGAACTCTCAGGAGAACTCCGCGGGCCAGGGTGCGAACGCTAACAACTCGAACGAGGCTGGTGCCCCGTCGGGAGAGTCGCCGAATGGGCAGGCCAATCCCACGAACGGTACACAGCAGCCTGGCCCATCTGGAACCTCCTCCAACAACAATCCTCGGCAGGGGAAGCCGGGGCCCGACCCGTCGGGCGCTGCGAAGAATCGGAATCAGGCTCCGGGCCGCACCAGCGGGATGCCCGGCGCCTCGAATCCGCAGCCGGGGACAAACGGAGCGAGCAACCAGGGCGAGGGCGGCCAGAAACCTTCAGGAGCTCCGGAGCAGACCGGCGCCCCGAATGGGCCCTCCTCGACCACGCCAAATGCCGGGCGTGAGGGAGGCGGAAACAACCAGGGCTCCCAGGGCCCGTCGAATTCCGCCGGTTCCCCGCCGCAAGGAGGCATGAAACCCAACCAGACACAGGGCTCTCAGGGTCAGCCAAACGGCGGCCCGAACAGCCAGACTCCTCAGCCTAACGGAGGCAATCCCCAGTCGGGTAACCCCAACCAGACTCAGGGCTCCCAGGGTCAGCCCAACGGCGGTCCGAACAGCCAGTCTCCTCAGCCAAACGGGGGCAATCCCCAGTCGGGCAACCCCAACCAGACACAGGGCTCCCAGGGTCAGCCCAACGGCAGTCCGAACAGCCAGTCTCCTCAGTCAAACGGGGGCAATCCCCAGTCGGGGATGGGCAACCCGCCGAACCCGACCCAGCCGACGCCCGGTCAGCCGAATGCGGGGAACCCCCAGACGAGCCCGAACCCGACTCAGCCCGGGATGAATCCGCCGAACGCGACCCAGCCGCAGGCCGGCTCGCCGAACCAGACGCCGCCTTCGGAGTCGCGGCCATCCCAGGGCCAGGGCCCAATGGGTCCGGGAGAGCCCGGCAACTCGACACCCAAAACCAACCAGGCCGGCAACGAGCAACCGGGAAATCCATCGGCGAACGGCAAGCCCACGGGGAATCCGCCACCGGGCTCGCGATCCCAGCGCGAGAATGGAGCCCAGCAAAACGGCGACGCGGGAAACCCGAAAACCGATTTCAGCAACCCGGCTTCTCAAAGGGAGTCGTCGCCCTCGTCGCCGAACACGAACAAGTCGAACAGGTCGGGGTCGGATTCGAACGCAGGGACCCAGAACCCGAATCAGCCGAACCCCAACCCGTCCAACATGCGAGGCCCGCAAAACGAACAATCGGACCTTCAGCGCGGGAGCCAGCAAGGCGCCGACCAGCACGACAAGAGCGAGAGCGCGGCCTCGGGGACTCCGCCACCACAGGGTCAGCAACCGCCCGAAGCCGAGAAGCAGAACGGTCCAGGCGGCCAGAAGACGGCATCCCAGAACGCCGCTTCCAAGACCCAGGGCAACAATCCCCAGGGCCGGATGTCGAACCAGGAGGCCACGGCGAAGACGAGCGGGCCGAAGTCGAAGGGCCAGACCGCGAAGCCCGACAAGTACCCGGCCGAAGAGAAGGCGAAGCCCGAGAAGTATCCTCGGCCAGAAGCCAAGAAGAAGGCACAGCCCAAGGAAGAAACGCCGCCACCGCAGGAGATGGAGAATCCCTTGCGGCAGCCGGAGACCTCGTCCAATCCCCCGTTGCAGAATCAATTCCCGACGGGCGGAAATCCGTCGAACGGCGGAGGCCAGGGCGGCGGCGGCTCGCAGCCCGGTCAGCCCATGCCCGGCCAACAACCTCAGGGCTCAGGCAACGGCGGAGGACAGCCCGGCGGACAGCCACAGCAGGGAGCAGGCCAGCCTCAGTCGGGGCCAGGACAGGGCAGCGGCACCTCGCCGAGTCAGGGCTCGGGTCAGCCCCAGCAAGGGACCGGTCCAGGTTCCGGAAATCAGCCCGGTCAGGGAACCGGTCCGGGTTCCGGAAATCAGCCCGGTCAAGGAACGAGCCAAGGTTCCGGAAATCAGCCCGGTCAAGGCTCCGGAAATCAGCCCGGTCAGGGGATGGGCTCGCAGATGAATCCGAACGGGGGTGGAACACCGAGCGCGGGTTCTTCGGGCGCGGGATCGTCCCAGGCCGGGAACCATTCCGGTCAGGCCGGCGGCAGCGGACAGGGTCAGGCCGGTGGTCCTCAAGGTGCGGGAAAGCCCGGCCAGGGCCGGACTCAGGCCGGGAATGCCGGCGGGCCGCCTT
Source organism: Planctomycetales bacterium (assembly GCA_027435495.1). Lineage (GTDB taxonomy): Bacteria > Planctomycetota > Planctomycetia > Isosphaerales > Isosphaeraceae > JAKAUH01. The sequence goes on along the minus strand of DAHZZC010000676.1, from coordinate 2,804 downwards.
CCGAGCGGCAAGCATCCGGTCCGCGAGGAGCGACCCCGGGCCAGGGCAATCCGTCGGGTGGCACTCCCCCGGGCGCGAACAGTGCTTCGGAATCGGGCGTCCCGAGCCAGAGCGAGCAGCCGCAGGGCGGCTCGAACCCGAATGGCAGTGGCAACGCCGGGCAACCGGGCCAGGGGAACAGTTCCGGTCAGTCGAGCCAGTCAGGCGGTCAGCCGGGCGGAACCAGCTCCAGTGGAGCGACCGGCGGAGGCAACCAGCCCGGCATGGGCAAGAATCGGGGCGGATCGGGAGCGAGTAATCCAATCGTCGGCGGCGGTGGCGATGGCCAGCAGACCGCTGGCAACCCGGGCGATGGCTCCGTCCCCAAGGACGAGACCACTCCCTCACCGAAGGCCGAGGATCCCGCCAATCCGTTCGGCCAGGACGACGTCGCTCCGAAGGGGGCCCAGCAATCCTCGCTGACCCTGAACAAGCTCTCCGATGCCCTCAAGGACGCCGAGACCGCGAAGGAACTCGAACAGCGCACGGGCCTGAGCAAGGAGCAGCTCGAACAGTTTGCCCGCCAGTTCGAGAAGCCCAAGGTCGGACCCGGTCGCGATGGGAAAGAGCTCGAGGTCAAGGTCGGCACGCAGGCCCCGGTCACCCCCGGAGCCAATCTTCCTGGCGCCGGCGTGAAGCGATTCAGCAGCGACCAGATCCGAAATACGCGCGGGATCACTCAGGACGCGATGAAGGGGCTCAACCAGGGGAATGGCACGGACCCACCTCCGCAGTACCGCCAGTTCTACTACAACTTCCGAAGTCGGATCGCCCGCGACAACAAGTCGCGCCGCTGACGAGCCTCGCCGAGGAAAGTGGACATGCCGAGCGTCGGTCGTCAGAGGCCGGTCGAGCCATGGAGCAACGATCGGGAGTCCGTGGAGCGCGGCTACCTGATCGGTTTCGATCCCCGTGAGGTTCCGCATCACTTTGCCGATGTCCTGGTGATCGGCGGGGGGATTGCGGGGCTTCGGGCGGCGCTCGGCGTTCCCGAGCGCTACCGTGTCCTGGTCATCACCAAGGACGAGGTTCGCGAGAGCAACAGCCATTACGCTCAGGGCGGGATCGCGGGCGTGCTCGCCCCGGAGGACCGGTTTGACAACCACATCGCCGACACGATCGCCGCCGGGAAGGGACTCTGCGATCCCCTGGTCGTCGAGATGGTCGTGCGGGAGGCCCCCGCCCGGATCGCCGAGCTGATCGAGTGGGGGACGCACTTCGACCAGGTCGACGGCCAGGTCTCGCTCGGGCGAGAGGGAGGACACTCGCACGCCCGGATTGCCCACGCGCTGGGGGACGAAACCGGCCGGGAGATCATGCGCGCCGTGATCCAGAAGGCCAAGAGCCGGCCCAATGTTCGCGTCTGGCAGAACACCTTCTCCATCGACCTCTTGACACACGAAGGCCGATGTCGGGGTGTCCTGGTCTGGGACAGGCACCGAGGGCTCGCCCTGGTCTGGGCGCGGGCCGTCGTTCTGGCAACCGGTGGCACCGGGCAGCTCTTTCGGGAGACGACCAATCCACCGATCGCCACCGGAGATGGCCATTCCATGGCCTTCCGTGCCGGTGCTGTGCTACGCGACATGGAGTTCATGCAGTTTCACCCAACGGTTCTCTACCTCGCCGGATCGGCCCGCCATCTCCTGACCGAGGCCATCCGCGGCGAGGGAGCGTATCTGCGCGACTGCAATGGCGATCGGTTCATGCCGTCGTATCATCCGATGGCCGAACTGGCACCCCGAGACGACGTTTCGCAGGCGATCGCGGCACAGATGGCGAGGACGCAGCACCCGAGCGTCTACCTGGACCTCTCGCACCTCGATCCCGAGCTCATCCGCCGACGGTTCCCCGGGATCGATCGCCTCTGCCGAACCTTTGCGCTGGATATCACCCGAGACCCGATCCCGGTCTGTCCAGGAGCCCACTACATGATCGGTGGAGTGACGGTCGACCTCGCGGGCCGAACGACACTCCCCGGTCTCTGGGCGGCCGGCGAGGTGAGCAGTTCCGGATTGCACGGCGCCAATCGGCTCGCGTCGAACAGTCTGCTCGAAGGGCTGGTCTACGGCGCTCGCGCGGCGGAGGACATCGTCGAACAGCTCGACCGCGAGGGTCCAAGGCCGCTGGAAGTTCCTCCGATCTCCGCGCCCGGTCGGCGAGACGGGCATGCCCGGATCGATGTCGCCGACGTTCGCGAATCGCTCCGATCCCTGCTCTGGCGTCGGATGGGAATCACTCGAAACGCCGAGGGACTGGCCGAGGCAGCGGATCGTGTCGACCGATGGAGCCGCTACATCCTCCCGCTCGAATTCACCGACCCGGCCGGCTGGACGCTTCAAAATATGCTTCTAGCGGCTCGGCTGATGATCGCCGCGGCGACCGAACGTCGCGAGTCGCGCGGGGTGCATTACCGACGCGACTTCCCCTCGCCCGACCCGGTCTTCGATGACCGTCACATCACGACGGCGGAGCCGTCGGCGGTCGTTTGAGAATCTTGATGTAGGTGCGGATGTGGATGGCCGGTTGCAGGAGCCGGCTCCAGCCGTCGATCCAGGCGACATTCTCCGCTCCGTCCGGGTCGCCAGCAGGAGTTCGCTCCTACAAGGGCGGATCGTCCTGGCCGTCGTCTTTGGTCCTATGCAGGGAAATGGCTCGGAAAGCTCCCGCTCACTGGATCTCCGAGAATCGGACGACGGCACCATCGACGCGGACGGGCGGGTCGAGCCATCGGACCTTCGGGACGACCCTCGGCACGTAGCCGACGG
>DAHZZC010000675.1 GCA_027435495.1 Planctomycetales bacterium | reverse complement strand
CTGCCTTCACAGTCCGGTCGCCGCTCGGCCGGTCGATACTCCTCGTTCTGATCGTGGCCGGAGTTGCGATGGCGGTGGTCCTTGTCCCGCCCTGGCTGGAGGTCTGGTTCCCGCCAATCGCCCGCCGAAACGCCCAGGTCGCGATCCTGCGAGGGGCGCGTCGGGCCTATATCGGTCTCGTGATGGTGGTCCCGGCGGTGGGCCTGGCCCTGATGGCCGCGGCGATCGCGAGACGAGGGCGTCGCCCCCGGCCTCGATGGCTCCTGGGAGCGATGGCCGCGACCTTCGCCCTGGTGCTGGGGTTCGCCGTTGCCGAGGGGGTCTCGGCCGCCCGACTGGCCGCGATGCGCGTCCCGTTCCCCCGGCTCGCGGCGCGGTTCCCCGACCCGCCCGGCGATCGGACGATCGACCTGCTCGTCCTCGGCGACTCGAGCGCCCGAGGAGTCCCCTACAACGACTGGTTTTCCGTCGGCGAGATGGTCGCCTGGCGGCTTCGCGAGGCCCTGCCCGAGCGGCCGGTCACCGTGACCGACCTGTCTCGCCCCGGCCAGAAGATCGACCAGCTCCACATCCTTCTCGGTAGCCTCGAGCGACGGCCCGACCTGGTGATCCTCTACTCCGGGCACAACGAGTTCTCGATGCGACACGACTGGGCCCACGGCGTGCCTCACTACCTCGACGAGATCGCGCCGGCCCAGGTCACGCCCGAGGGCTGGATTCGTGCTCACTCGTGGGTCTGCGGCGTGATCGATCAGACGCTCGACCTGATCCGGCAGGCAACGCCGCCGACCCGAACCGTCGCCCGTCGATTGGTGGACGTCCCGGTCTACACACCCGAGGAGTACGACGAGCGCCTCCGCGACTTCCGCCTCCGGGTCGAGGCGATCACCGCGTATTGCGAGGGCGTGGGCGCGACCGTCGTGCTGGTGATCCCGCCGGGCAACGACGCGGATTTCGAGCCGAACCGGTCGGTCCTGCCAGCCTCGACGCCGCGATCGCAGCGCGAGGCGTTCACGCGGGAGTTCGAGGCGGCGCGTCGGCTCGAAGAGACGGATCCGGAATCCGCCGCCGCGAATTACCGCGAACTGCTCCAGCAACAGCCCGGATTCGCCGAGACGCACTACCGGCTCGGCCGGCTGGAGGAGCGCGCCGGCCGTTCCGACGAGGCCGACCGCCACTACATTGCGGCGCGCGATTGCGATGGCCTGCCGATGCGATGTCTTTCCGACTTCCAGGAGGTCTATCGCGAGGTCGCCCGGCGCCACCCTCGCGCCATCCTGGTCGATGGTCCGGCCGTCCTCCGCGCCGCCAGCCCGAGGCGACGAGCGGGCGATGCGTCGTTCACCGATGGCTTTCATCCCTCGCTGATCGGATACGCGGCGATCGGCGAGGCGATCCTCCGTGCGATGCACGCGCGAGGGGCCCTCGGCTGGGGTTCCTCGTCGCCCACTCCGGGCCTGAGCCCCGAGGAGCTTGCCCGCCATTTCGGGATGGATTCGGCGCGGTGGCGGGCCGTCTGCGCGTACGGCGCCTGGTTCTACCGGCACACCGCCGAAGTCCGTTTCGACCCGAGCGATCGGCTCGCGAAGGCGGATCGCTTCCAGAACGCCGGCGAGCAGATCGCCGCCGGGAAGCCGCCGGAGGAACTGGGCCAGCCGGGCCTCGGGGTTCGTCGGCTCGCTGCAGGGCCTCGGCCCTGATCCGATATCACTTCCGGTTTCCACGTTGCGAGCCGATAGCGCGCTGTTGCGTTGCGGCGACATCGTCCGGAGCCCCGGATCCGACGGCCTAGGGTTCGATTGAGGGCGACGAGCGGAAGCCGCTGTCACCTTCACCTTTCTCAGCGATCGAACGGGCAAACCCGTCGTAAGGCGGGGACGCAAAGCCATGGGGCCGACGGCCTTTTGAGGCCAAACCGGCTTGCCAGGTTGCCGACAAGCAGGGCAGGGCGAGGGACGTCCGAGACGGCCTCGATCGTGAGGCGCGCCGGCCGCCCCTGTTCGGTGGACCCTGGAAAGAAGGCTTTGCTCATGGCGACCGTACCCGGCCGACCCGAGATCGATCGTACGTCGAGGGATTGGGGCGTCAACGCCCGAGATTCCCACGTCGGTCGCGGTCTCTCCAGGAGACGCGAGGCGATCGTTCCAGGGCCTTTCCGCGGCCAGGTGGGGACAGAATTCGCTGGCGAGCCTCAGCGGCCCGCCGTCGCGAACAATTCGGCCCTCGGCACCCAACCTCATCACATCGGGAGCATGCCGTGAAATCTCTTCGACGATGGTTCAGCGGACGGAGCGAGGCCGGATCGTCACGGCGCCCCGGTTCTCGGAGGCATCGGCCCGGCATCGAGAGCCTGGAGTCGCGCGTTGTCCTCTACTCGGCGACCGGGAACGCCTGGATGAATCCCCAGGCCATCACGCTGAGCTTCATGCCAGACGGCACCAACATGGCCGGCCATTCCAGCAACCTGATCTCCACGTTCAACAACGACCCCTACCTCGCCGGGCGCTGGGAACAGGCGATCCTTCAGGCCGCGCAAACCTGGGCCGAGCAGACCAACATCAACTTCATCGTCGTCTCCGACAACGGGACACCGATGGGAGGCGGCAGCAACCAGGAGGGCGACCCCGGCTTCGGCGACATCCGGATCGGCGGCTACAACTTCGGCACCTCGACCATCGCCTGGAGCTACCAGCCCCCGCCGGTCAACAACACCTCGCTCGCTGGCGACATCGAGATCAATACCGGCGTGCCGTTCAATATCGGCTCGACCTACGACATGTTCACTGTCGCCGCGCACGAGATTGGTCACGCCCTCGGGCTGGGAGAGAGCAGCAGCTCGACCTCCTCGATCATGTACCCGGTCTACACCGGCACGAAGTACCGGCTCTCGCCCGACGACATCGCCGGCATCCAGAGCATCTATGGCGGCCCTCGGGCCTATGACGTCTACGGTGGGACCAACAATTCGATGTCCACCGCCGCGAACATCGATAGCCTCATCAACCCAACCTCGCTCACTGGCCTGGCAAACAATCTCGACATCGCCAGGCCTGGTCAGTCCGAGTACTTCGCGGTCGACGTCCCGGCCGGTGTGAACGCTCCGATGACAGTCCAGGTTCAGAGTCAGGGCCTCAGCCTCCTCTCGCCGAAGGTCTCCGTCTATGAGGCCGGCCTGCTCTCCGCCCTTGGACTTCCACTCACCCTGGCCTCGGCCAGTAACCCAACCCAGGATGGGACCACCCTCGACGTGACCATTCCGAACACCGTCGCCGGGCAGACCTACTACATTCAGGTCCAGGGTGTGAACACCACGGCGATCGGGACCGGCAACTATGCCCTGGGTGTTTCGTTCAACCCATCGGTGGCCCCTCCGGTCGAGGCTTCCCCGATTATCACCTATGCGAACGGGGCGATACCCCAAACCGGGGGCGGTTCGGCGCAACAGGGGAATGCCAACGGCGGCCTGATGGGCGCCCCGCCAAACATCCTGGGCATCAGCCCCGACACGGGCTTCAGTTCGACCGACGGAATCACGAACGTCAATCGGATCAAGATCTCGGGCCTCGCTCCGGCGGGCGAGACGATTACGATCTATGGTAACAATATGGAGTTTGGCACGACGACCGCCGACGTCAACGGCAACTGGACCTTCAACAACACGGGGGTGGCCCTGTCCGATGGAAGTTACAGCATCACCGCGACCGCGACCGATTCGGCCGGCAGTGTCAGCCCGATCTCACTGCCGTTCGGCGTGACGATTGACACCCAGACGCCAGCGGCGCCGACGATCAACGGGGCCGTGGGCGCGGTTCAATTCGGCAACGACGGCGAGATAGGCTGGGCCCCCAGCTTGCTCGGGAGCAGCTCTCCGATCATCTACGGCAACGCCGCTCCCTTCAGTCAGGTGACGATTGATCAGGGCTCGCAGATTGTGGGCACCACGACCGCCGATCCGAGCGGCCACTGGAACTTTACCTTGCCCTCCGGAGAGCTCCTGCCTTACTCCCTCACCAACATCACCGCGACTGCCACCGACGTGGCCGGCAGCACGAGCGGAAACTCGCAGCCCCTGACACTGTGGTATCTGCCCGGAATCGAGGGGAATGCGAGTCAATCGATTGCCAACCTGAGTCTCGCAGCCGGTAGTGTGCTCGGGACAAACACCGACGGCTCAATCTCGGTCACACCCACGACGACCATCAGCGGGACCACGACGGCGTTCTCAGAGGTCGCGATCCTGGAGGATGGCGTTGTGATCGGTGTGGCGGCGACGAACTGGGCCGGGCAGTGGTCCTTCAATACTCCGTCACTGACTCAGGGGCGACATCGTCTGACCATCGCCGATGTCGGCTCGCTCGGGCAGCTCGGCGCCACGGTCGGGATGCTGAACCTCGTGGTCGGAAGCCAGGCGGACAAAGGAGATTGACCCAGCCCCGATGAGCGACGAGTACCATCCCCAGGCCACCGAAGAAGAGACCTTCCACCGTGATTGTCAGCGATCAAAAGGCGGGCGGCCCGCGGTGGTCTCGGCGGATGTCTCGGCGACGGCCCGGGAGCCGCGACGCCGTTCGCCCCGGGCTCGAGCGGCTCGAGTGGCGGGGGCTGATGACCTTGTCTCCGTCCGTTTCCGCCTGGCCCGTCGCGATCCCGCACGAGACCCTCGACCAGGCCGCCGAGCTCGGCCAGCTCGCTACGGGATCGAGTCTTCAGGAAGCCAGCTCCATCGGCGGCGGCCCTCAGGGCGCCGCCGATGTCGTCTGGTATCGATTTACTCTCCAGTCCGCGGGCATCATCCACTTCGCGATCTCGCGTCAAGACCCCAACTCGTCCTTCAACGGTGTCCTCAGCCTCTTCAATAACGACACCTTCGACTTTTCCGATCCCTACAACGGCGACGGCTACCATCTGATCGATCAGGTCGACGCGAAGTCCAGCGGCGGGGTCGCCTCGTTCAACCAGACGCTGGGGCAGGGGACGTACTACCTGGCCGTCAGCGGCGACGGTAACCTGTACTTCAACCCGCTGCTCGCCGGCAGCGGCCTACCGGGATCGACCGGCGCCTACGACCTTCAGATGAGCGTCACCGCTGATCCCGCGATCGCCACGGCGACCGGTCCGCAGGTGCTCTCCAGTGACCCGGCTCCGGGCGCCTCGATCGCCGCCTCGCCGCTGGCCATCCGTATCAATCTGAGCGGTGCGATCGACGCCTCAACGATCAACACCAATGACGTGGTCCTGTATTCGGCCGATTACGGGATGATCTCGCTGGCCTCCGTCAACTTCTCGCCGGTCGTGGTGGCTCCGACGCCTCCCGGCGGTGACGGCCCGACCTACCGTGGCCTCGATCAGTTGCAACTCTTTCCCTCCTCGCCGCTCTTGCCCGGTTCCTACGAGGTCATTCTCGATGGTCAGGGAGGCGCCGCCGCCTCGGCACTTGCCGATTATCAAGGAAATCCGCTGGGCGCCAACGCCGCGAATCCCGGGGGTCAGATCGTGAAGATCCCCTTCACGGTTACCGGCATCGAGGGCCAGGCCGTGGGCGTCTCGACCGAGGCCGACACCGCGCAGACGGCCCTGCAACTCGGCAACCTGAGCACCGCCGGGCTCGTTCAGGTTGCTGGCGCCATCGGCAACGACCCGGGCCCCGACACGGCTGGCAACCCGGCCAACCAGGTCAATCTCTACCATTTCACGGTCGTCGGGTCCGGTCAGAGCTCGCTCATCGCCCAGGTCTTCGCCGGACGGATCGGCTCGCCGCTCCAGGCCGGGCTGAGCCTCTTCAAGCTCGACCCCAGCACGGGGGCCCTGGTCTTTGTCGCTGGCGACCTGAACAGCTACGATCCTGCCACGACGACCGACGGCTTTTCCAGGCCGCTCTACAGCGACCCGCTCCTCGAGGTCGGCCTGACGGCCGGCGACTACTACATCGCCGTCGCCGACGCTGCCAACACGCCTTCGCCTCTCGAAGGCCAATTTTACGATCCGACCCAGGATCCGGCGGTGATCCCCGCGAATCCACCGTCGGTTCCCTATCCCAGCTACGGGCTCTACGATCCCAATATTCCCGGCAGCGCGCAGAACGGGTACCCCGGCGCCCCCGACATGGGGGCCTATGTGCTGAACCTGCTCGTCCAGCCAGCCCCCTCGCCTCCGCACGTCATCTCGACCAGCATCACCCCAGGATCGACGCTCGGCGCCCCGCCGGAGCAGTTCACGGTGAGTTTCGACCAGCCGATGAACCTGGCGCAGATCGCCTTCCAGTCGTTTCAAGCCACGGCGTTGAACAGCACACTGACGGCCTACGCCACGGTTCCGGCTGTCTACATCGCCGGGACTGGAGGGATCGATTACGTCCCCCGCTTTGTCTCGTACGACGCCGCGACCAACCAGGCGACGTTCCAGATGCTCAACGCGCTGCCGGACGGCTCGTACCAGCTCCATCTCTCGGGCCCGAACGGGCTCGCCGATCTCGGCGGCAACCCGCTCGTTGCCAACGATCCGAGCGGCGACTACGTCGTTCCCTTCACCGTCAACGCTCCCCCTCGCGGTGTCGGCGGGAACCCCCTCCTTTACAACGACCAGGAGCCGAACGACACCATCGCCCAGGCACAGAACCTCGGGCCTCTCTTCCCAGACGAACTGGTTTCCGGTGTGACCCTCAACCGCGATTTCAGCCAGGCCCCCGCCCAGGCCCCGCACGACACGACCGATGTTTACGCGTTCCAGATCCTCCTCGATCGGACGTATAACTTCACGATCGTGGGATCAGGCTCGTCCGGCGGTTTCACCCTCGCGCTCGAAGATGCCTCGGGCCAGCTCGTTCCGTCCAGCAGTTCGGGTGGCCTGCTCGCGTCTGAGCTGGCGCCGGGCACTTATTTTCTGGTGGTCGGGGGATGGACCTCGACACAGGCGCCGGGGGTCTCGTATCAGCTCACGATTTCGATGGCGACGCAGAACGACAACGCGCCGCCGCTGGTCGCAGGTCCGGCGCCGGCGATGGCGATCGAGCTGGCGGTCTCTCCATCGCCGACGTCGCCGACGCCGAGCTCGACTCCAACGTCACCCACGCCCACCCCGCCACCGATCGTACCGCCGCCCCCGACGGTGGATCCGCCCTACGGGCCTGAGCCAACGGCGACGACCGAACCGAGCGGGCTCTCGGTCGCGGGGCCCTCGCCGTCCGGATCGATGTCCGGGAGTGGGACAAGCTCGTCCGAAGTGACATCGACGGGACTGTCGCTGGCGATCCCCTCGGCCACGACGGGGCTCTCGGGTTACTACGGGCCGGTTTCCACCTCGGTCTCGGCTCTGGCGGCGAGCCCGGTTGGTGGAGTGACGGCCCCCGAGGGAGCGGGTCCTTCGGCCACGATGCTCGCCCAGTTCGGTACATTGGGTGGTTCGCCCGCGATGGCGACGAGCCTGATCGTCCTGGGGACCTCGCTCCAGGTGATCGCGCCGGGCGACGAACCGCCTCCGCCCGCAGGGGACCTTGAGGTCGTAGCGATGGGTGTGGCGGCCGACACACCAGCCGTGGTCACCGAATGGAGCACCCTGAATGGGACGACCGGCTCCGACCACCCCTGGATGGCGCCTCCGCCCGTCGCTGAGGCGGTCGTCCCCGACTTACCCGCGCCGATGCGGCCGGCCCGGGCCGGTGTGACCTTACCCTCGCCGGCCCCCGCCTCGGTGGGATCGGCCGTCGTTGTGTCGAACTCGTTTGCCTCTGGCCCCTCGTCAGACGAGAAGCCGCCGGGATCGCCGTCGATCGATCGGATCCGGGTCGCGCTGATGACCTTCGCCGCGATCGTGGCGGGGGCGTATGCCCGGTTCCGAGGGATCGTCCGCCGCGACACTGGGCATGGGCCGATGCGCGGACCGGCGCGTCGGGCGCCTGCGTTCAGGAGGGACGAAAGATGACAGAAACCAGCGGCGAGGAGCCCGGTACTCTCCAGACGGTGAGGTTCCGTCCCTCCACGTCCGCTTCCGGGCCGGGAACAGCCCACGAAGGTTCCTCCGCCGGGGAAAATGGCCGAGATAGGGCCCCCATCATGGACGATGCCACGGTCGTCCGCGGTCGTCTACTCGGGCCGGCCTGGGTCGACCCTGGGCAAGCCGACGGTGATCCGGATACTCAGGCGCCGAGCACGGTCCTGCGGCACCGTCCCGCCTCTCGGACGATGAAGGTCCGCCGACGTGACCGCGATCGCATGCTTCCGTCGTTCGCCGATGGGGATGAGCTCTTCGGCTTCCGGCTCCGCCATCCGCTCGGCCGCGGTGCATTTGCCTGCGTCTACCTGGCCGTGCAATGCGACCTTGCCGGCCGCGCCGTCGTCCTGAAGGTCTCCGCGGCCGAGGGGACCGAGCCACAGACCCTCGCCCGACTTCAGCACACCAACATCGTCCCGATCTTCTCCGTTCATGAGGATGCCAGCGCTGGCATCCGTGCCGTTTGCATGCCGTATTTCGGAGGCGTGACGCTCGCAGGGCTCCTGGAATGGCTCTGGGATCGCAATCTCCGGCCTGTCCACGGCGAGCAGGTGGCCGAGGCCGTCGAGTCCGTCGGCGCCCCGATCGACGACCAGACTCATGGCACCGCGATCACCCCGCTTCGCCTCTGGCGCGGGATGTCCTACGAGAAGGCCGTCGCCTGGATCATCGCCCAGCTCGCCGATGGGCTGCATCACGCTCACCAGCGGGGCGTTCTCCACCGCGACATCAAGCCCTCGAACATCCTTATCAGCGCCGAGGGGCAGCCGCTGTTGCTTGACTTTAACGTGGCCCAGGAGGCCGCCAGCTAGGAGGACGAGGCGATCCTCGGCGGAACGGTCGCCTATGCTGCGCCCGAGCATCTCGCCGCGCTGTTGCACCGGACCCCCGAGGCGATCCGGGCCGTCGATCGGCGTTCGGATCTCTACTCGCTCGGTCTGGTCCTGGCCGAGATGATCACCGGGGATCGACTTTTCGAGCAGGGCGGGAGCTATTCGGCCCAGGCCACGCAACTTGAGACGATGGCGATCGAGCGGAGCAAGCAGGCCCCCTCGCTGCGCGGGATTCGCCGGGACGTCCCCTGGAGCCTGGAGTCGATCACGCGCAAGTGCCTCGACCCCGACCCCCCCCGCCGATATCAGCAGGGAGACCATCTGGCCGAGGATCTCCGCCGGTTCCTCGACGACCGCCCCCTCAGATTCGCCCCAGAGTTGAGCCGGGTCGACCGTGCGCGCAAGTTCTTCCGGAGGCACCCGCGGCTCCTGACCGCCGGGCCGGTTTTTGCCGCCGTGACGGCGGCACTGCTGCTGGTGGTTGCGGCCCTGTTGACGACGCGGATGCACCTGGCCGAGACCGGCGATCGGCTAGCGGCGGCCCAGGCCCTCGAGCGGAAGCGTGCCCATGACGCCGGTGCCGTGGAGGCTCTCTGCCTGGTGAACACCGTACTCGGTCGGCAGGATCACCTGGGCCAGGGGATCGCCGTCTGCGAACGGACACTCGACCTCTACCGGACGCCCGATGGCCAGGGGCTCACCGCGCATCCCGACTGGGCCCGGCTCTCGCCCGACGATCGCCGGCAGCTTGCCGAGGACCGTCGCGAATTGTTGCTCCTCCTGGCCGGCGCGCGAGTCCGCCGATCGCCCGACGACCGCCGGACGCTCGAATCGGCCCTGAAGCTTCTCAATGAGGCTGAGGCGACCCCTGGTCTGCTTCCCTCGCGCGCCCTCTGGCTCGATCGAGCCGACTATCTCGGCCGGCTCGGCGACCGCGTCGGCTCGACCGAGGCGCTCCATCGGGCCGAGACGATTCCGGCGGCGGGCGCCCGCGATCATTACCTGCTGGCGATTTCGATCGCGAGGCAGGGCGATCCAGCCGCATACCGGCGCTCCGTGGCAGAACTGGACCAGGCCCTGGCGATCCAGCCCCGGCATTACTGGTCGGCGCTCCAGCGCGGCATTTGCCGGATGCAATTGGGAGAGATGCCCCAGGCCGTGGCCGACTTCAGTGTCTGTATCGGACTACGGCCTGAACATTCCTGGGGTTATTTTAATCGCGGCTGCGTTCTGGACCGAATGGGGCTGAAGGATGATGCGATCCGCGATTACACCGCCGCACTGGCGCGTGATCCGGACTTCGCCGCGGCGATGGCGAACCGGGGGCTCGCCCGGGTTGAGCTGCGGCGATACGCCGAGGCGCTGGAAGACTTCGATCATGCCCTGACCCTCGTCAACGGACCCGACGCGGCGATTGTCGCTGGCCGGGGGCTGGCACTGGAGGGACTGGGGCGGCACGAAGAGGCCGACAGGGTCTTCTCGCTCGCCTTCGATAGGGTGCCCCTTTCCGACCCCTCGCGGAACCGGCTCGCCTGGACGTACGGCTTCGCGGTGGCCGCGCGGCGTCCCGACCGGGCCCGGGTCGCATTCGATGAGATTCTGACCCGCGAGCCGGGGCATCCGCAGGCTCTCTACGGCCGTGCCATGCTGGCAATGAGTGGGGATGATCCACAAATGGCTCTCCGCTTCTTCGACCAGTCGCTGGCAACGAGTCCGGGCTTCGCCGAGGCTCGTCGCTATCGCGCGGTGGTTCTGGCCCGGCTCGGTCTATGGGATCGGGCGACGCGCGACATCAACGCCTGCCTGGAGCGTGAACCCGGCTCGGGACCGACCCTCTACGCGGCGGCCTGTGTTGCGGCTCGGGCCGCCGCCGCCAACCGGGCACCGAGGGCGATTGACCAGGCCCTCGAACTCCTCGGGCGTGCCTGGGACCGCGGCGAGGGACACCAGGCCGACCGCGACCCCGATCTGGCGATCCTTCGCACGGATCCTCGGTTCGCGCGCCGGATGGCCGAGCTTCGCGCGGGGGCCGGCCAGACTGCGGCGCCATGACCTAGGATTTGGATGGACAATACCGTCCCGGTCGGGCGGCCGTCGGGTGCGGCTGGACCGGTCGGATTCCCGGAGGCTCGTCCCGTGCGCATCCAGCCGGTCACCCAGCAAGTGGAGCTAAAGCGTCCCCTCTCGCGGACATGCCGGAATGCCTGCCTGGTCCACATCTATCCAACCGGTCTCGCCATGGGGACACGGCACCAACTCGAACGCGAGATGATTGTGCTGGGTCGTGGCGACGACTGCGACATCACCGTAGCTGACAGTTCGGTCTCGCGCCGGCACGCCCGAATCGACCTCGATATTGACGGCTACATCGTCACCGATCTGGAAAGCACCAACGGGACGTTTGTCAACGATACTCCGGCGAGACAGACTCCGCTGTCCGATGGTGACTATCTCCGCGTCGGCACCATCCTCTATCGCTTTCTTGCCGGCGGGAACGTCGAGGCTGAGTATCATGAAGAACTCTATCGCCTGGCGATCCACGATGCGCTGACGGGGCTGTTTAACAAGCGATCGCTCATGGATTACCTCCAGCGAGAGATTGATCGGTCGACGCGGTACGGTCGACCGCTCGCCCTGATTCTGTTCGACATTGACCACTTCAAGGCGATCAACGACACGCTGGGCCACCTCGCTGGTGACTTCATCCTCCGCGAGCTGGCGGAGCGGCTACGTCCCCGGGTCTGCAAGGATGACATGCTCGCCCGATACGGCGGCGAGGAATTCGCCGTGGTGCTCACCGAGAGCGACCGCGCCGCTGCGGCCGAGCTTGCTGAGGAGCTGCGCAGGACCATTGAGGAACGGCCGTTCCTCTTCGAAGGACGGCCGCAGCGGGTCACGATTAGTCTGGGTGTCGCCTCGGTGCACGGCGAGTCCATCGTGATTCCCCAGGAGCTCATTCGTCGCGCCGACGAGTGTCTCTATCGGGCCAAGCGCGAGGGACGCAATCGCGTCGTTTCCTGATCGGGCCGGGCGCCGCGCCCTTCTCGCGCCTCCCGTCGCCGCGACCGGCCCAGATTTCCCCGACGGCTGGGTAGATCCCGCCACAACCCGCGGCCGCGGGATCCAGATGATGAGCGGCTCGATGGATGCCTCACCAAATAGCGGCCGTGAAGCCCCCGGCTACCGACGTGGAGAGGTTAGACTGATCGACTTATGTGAGTAAATTTAATACCATTCTAAATCCACGGCCTTTGGCCGTGCGACCCGAAGAGCTTCGAGCGATCCGGCGTGCTTTCCTCCGAGAAACGATTTGAGATCGGCCACGCCGA
>DAHZZC010000674.1 GCA_027435495.1 Planctomycetales bacterium | reverse complement strand
ACGCAGCCGATCGGCAGCGTCCTGATACTTATAATCGACAGCGAGGACCTCGTTGTAATGCTCTTCGGCGGCCTCACGATTGCTGAGCGACTCGTTGACTCGACCGAGTCGGTAATGGAGGGCGAGAAAGTTTTCCTTGTCCTCCGGCTCGAGGAGTTTAATGGCTTCTTTGTAATTGCGCTCGGCTAGCTTGGGGACGCTGTTGGCCTCGAAGCTTTCGCCCATCCGGAGCAGGGCCTGGATCTTGATCGCAGGCGAGGTTCCGAATCGTGCGGCGGCCTGGAACTCGGGGATCGCCTCATCATGGGACCCCGTTCGTGCGAGGATCAGGCCGAAGTCGTAGTGGACCTTCGCATCCTCAGGGTGGAGCTGGGCCCGTCGTCGATGCGCCTGGATCTCGTATTTGTCGAGCATCTTGTTCAGCTCGTCGAGCTTGACATGGGCGGCGGTCTCCTCAGGGCGCTCCTGAACCCGCTGATTCTGCACGCTGATGGCCTTCTTGAGCCGGGCTATCTGCGTGTCCTCAAGGATCTGCGTCAGCCCGGCCTCGCCTGGGTTCTCCTTGAGCCCCTTGGCGAGGACTTTCTCAGCCTTGTCCAGCTCGTCGCGGAGGGTGTAATACTCGGCGAGTTGCACGTAGGCGTGGGTCGCCTTCGGGTCGCCGATGATCTCCCTGATAAGCCGCTGCTCGGGAGTGAGTTGCTCGCGTTTTAGGCGATCGAGTTTCTCCTGAGCGGATTCGACGGCTTCCTCGGTCGGCTTGACCTGAGACCGCTCCTCAATGGCGTCGTCAAGTCCGGCACGCTTGATGGTGGAGGCAGCCGAGAGCGCATTGATCTTCCGATTGATGTCCTGGTCGTTGGGGTTGAATTTCTTGACCTGCTCCCAGCAGGCGATAGCCTTGGCCCAGCTCTCGTTGGCTTCGTAAACTCCAGCGGCAAAGCGGAAGAAGTCGGCGTCCTTTGCCTTGACGGCGATCTCCTGGACCGAGTCGATGAGCCACTGTGAGACGGCACCCAGATCGAGCTCCTCGGCCGCCTCGGCGGCGACGCGAGCGGCGTTGAGGTCCCAGGGGTTGTTGGCAAAGGCGTCCTCGCAAAGGTCGAGGGCGTCGTGATACTTCCCCTTGGATTTCGCCGACTTGGCTGACATGAGGATCGTCTGGTTCTTCATGCCGACGAGCATCCCGACCTTTTTTGGGTCATTGCCAAACTTCCGTCGCTCAATCCCCCGGAGGGCCTGTCGGTAGATCAGATTGTCGGGGGTCGTCTTGGTGGCCTGGCGATACATTGCGATGGCGTAATCGGTGTTCCCCTTCATCGCGGCGTCGTTGCCGTACTGGAAGAAGGTCTTGGCCTTGAGCAGCTCGGGCGATTCCGTTTCCGAAGGCATCGGCGGCGCTCCTACCGAAAAGCGAGGACGAGCGGGGCGTACTGGGATGGATCCGGCGTCGAGAGCGGGCGCGGCACGAGCGGGGTAACAGACTCCGATTCCCCCACCTGGCCCGCGACATGAGGCATCGTTCCCCTTATTGTAAACGAGGAGCGGTGCCGGGAACACAGATCAGTGTCGCATCGACGGAGACCGTACCGGGCGATGCGGAATGGGGGAAGCAGAATGATGGTGACGATCCTCAGGGACGCCGGGTTATCAGGGCTAATCGAGTCGGGCGAACTGGAATGCCTGGCGCGGGGGTTTGTGTTCACCGAGGGGCCGCTAGCCTTCCGCGATGGCTCGATTCTCTTCCAGGATATCAAGGCTGAGAAGACGTATCGGCTAGCCCCGGACCGCTCCGTGCAGTTGTTTCGGGATCAGACGCGTTCGGCCAACGGCCAGACGTTCGGGCCGGGCGGGTCGGTGATCTTCTGCGAGCAGAACGGCCGTCGGGTTTCGCGAATGGGCGTCGATGGAACACAAGTTCAGACAATCGCCGAGACGTGGTCTGGGGGGCACCTGAATAGCCCGAACGACATCATCTGCCGATCCGACGGCGTGGCTTTTTTCACCGACCCACCGTATGGCGTCCAGCCGGCGGGCCGGTCGCTCCATTTCCAGGGCGTCTATGCCCTGGATCTTCGTGAGTGCCCGTCGGGACCGGTCGAGCCGAGGCTAGTCCTCGACGATTTTGAGAAGCCGAACGGCCTGGCCCTCTCGCCCGACGAGCGAACTCTCTACGTCTGCGACACCGGCCGGTATCACGTCAGGGCGTTTGACCTCGACGTCTCGGGGATGGTCCGCACCGGATCGGGGCGCGTCTTCGCCCGGATGGATCCGAAGACGCCCGGAGGGCCGGACGGCATGAAGGTCGACCGCGAGGGGCGGGTCTACGTGGCGGTCGCGGAGGGAGTGTGGGTCTACGAACCCGACGGCCAACTCCTGGGGATCCTCGCCGTCCCGGCCCGCCCGTCGAACCTTGCCTGGTACGATCCCGACGGGTGTGCCCTCTTCCTCACCGCCGTCGACGCGGTCTATCGGGTTCGAGTCCGGACGCCGGGCGTCCTGCCACCGTACCAGGCTTGATTCCTGGGTGTGATCGCTGTTCAATCCCTTGAACTTCGATTATCTTGTGAGGAAATCGCGCGGGAAGATCCCGCGCCGCGGGCCCTCCATCCCGCCCGGCCGATCCTCGCCGCATTCGATCCAACCGCGTCGGCGAGGCGCAATCGGGACTTCGAGGACCTAGGCGTCATCCTCGTGAACTGTAACCGACGACCGGGCCGCGGCCGGGCCGGTCCCGCCAGGAGAACCTTGTGCCGAAAGAGGAACCGATTCGCACTGAGGGACGCATTGTGGAGGCGCTCCCCAACACCCAGTTCATGGTCGAACTGGAGAACGGACACCGCATCCTCGCCCACATCGCTGGCAAGATGCGGAAGAATTTCATCCGGATCGTGCCCGGTGATCGGGTGACGGTCGAAATAACGCCCTACGACCTGACCAAGGGACGGATCGTCTACCGCGAGCGTTGAGGCGGGTTCGCAATCGCAGCGCCGCCACTCAACGCTCCCGCCACCATTGGGAGGGATCGAGGCCTTCCGCTTCCGCCGCCGCTTCGATCGCCCGGCGGAATCGGCGAGCGTCGACCGGATAGCCGGCGGTTGGACGCAATCCGGTTACCCGGTCGCACCAGTAGGCATTGAAGCCGTCCATCCAGGTCTCCCGGACGGCCTTGCTCACAATCGAGGCCAGCGCCACCAGGCCGTTGCCCATATCCGCCCTCGGGAGGAGAGTTAATTCGAGCCGGCGGCGGTCGTTGTGAATCGAATATCGGCTGGCGGCGGGCCCCTCGACGCCTCGGTCGATCCAGGTCCGTGGAAACACGCGCGAGAGCGGCCCGAGGTAGTAATGCCGGCCACCGTGCTTGTCGCCGGTGACGAACGTCGGTATCTCGTCGCCGGCGCGGTCCCAGGCGCTTCGGAGCAGGCGGGCAAAGGCGTCAAAATGCACCTCTGCCTTTGAGCCGGCGTCCTGGAGCGCGGCGTTGAACCGCGCGGGACCGACCACGACCGACTCGACCGCGATCAGCCGCCACCGTCCGTCGGGCGGTTCGAGTGGACGGCCAGCGATCAGCGATGCGATTGTCTCGGGTGGGATCCGCCAGGGCCAGGCCGTCTCCCGGCCGTTGAGCCAGGGTGACAGTTCAGCCTCGTCGGGAGACCCGACGCTAATTGCCGAAATCAGATCGGGGAGCGACGCGGGGAGGGCATGTCCCGTAGCAGCGATCGTTGCCAGGGCGGTCCAGTCGAGCCGGTCACGCCCCTTGGTGCCGTGAAGGATTGCCTTGGAGTCGTCGACCCAGAGCCGAGTCGGATCGCCTCCGGCCCGGTCGATGGTCAGTGCGAGGTCGAGCCAGAGGTCAATCGGTGCCGTGTTGCCTTCGGCGATGACGGCCGTCATCACCATTGGACCGAGGTTTGGCCCGTAGCCCGCCTCATCGATACCGATTGATCGCACGGGCTGGGCCTCCGATTCGAGGCGATCACGATCAGGCAGCGTCAGCCGTCTTCTCCTCGTCCTGCCAGATCGAGGCCGCGGGAAGTCCCTGGATCTCGGCGGCGAGCGACGCATAATCCTCGGCGCCACGGCTGGTCGGGGCGTACTGGAAGATCGACTGCCCGAAGCTAGGACATTCGGCCAGTCGGATATTTCGTCGGATTCGGGTCTGGAAGAGCTTGGCCTCGGCCCAGGGAGCACTCGCCTGTCGCCTGGTGTCGAAGAACGTGCTGAGGTCCTCGATGACCTCGCTGCCGTGCCGCGTCCCAGCATCGTAGAGGCAGAGGACGATCCCGCCGACCTTCAGGTCGCGATTGACCCGCTTCGAGACCAGGTGGACCGTTTCCAACAGTTTCGAGAGCCCGTGGAGGGCCAAAAAGTGGGCCTGGAGCGGGATCAGGACCTCGGTCGCAGCACAAAGAGCGTTGAGCGTCAGCACACTCAGTGAGGGCGGGCAGTCCATGAGGATGAAGTCGAACTTTTCCGAGTCTGCATGGATCTGGTCGCGGAGGATGACCTC
>DAHZZC010000673.1 GCA_027435495.1 Planctomycetales bacterium | reverse complement strand
TGCCCTTCGTGTTTTTCGTGGTTCCTCCGGTCTCCCGATTGATCGCCCGCCCAACATCCCTGTACCCTTGCGTCAGGCCAGCGGAGACTTCGATCGACCGGAGGAATCCCGAATGATCTCGTTCGTATTACCTTGCGCCCTCGCGGCGATGCTCGCCATCTCGGACGACGGCGACGATCCCTATCGATGGCTCGAAGACGTCCTGGGCGACCGTCCGATGGCCTGGGCGAAGGAGCGGAACGTCGAGAGCGTCGGCGAGCTCACCCGCCCCGATCGCTTCGGCAAGCTCCGGGATCGCCTCCGCGAGATCCTCGACTCGAAGGCCCGGATTCCGATGATCGAGAAGGAGGGCCCGTACTACTACAACCTCTGGCGCGACGCGAAGAACCCCCGCGGCCTCTGGCGACGGACCACCCTCGACGAATACCGGAAGGACGAGCCGAAGTGGGAGATCGTCCTCGACCTCGACGAACTCGGCCGCAAGGAGCATGAGAACTGGGTCTGGCACGGCGCCGATGTCCTCCGTCCTGACCACAAGCGAGCCCTGATCTCGCTCTCGCGAGGCGGCGCCGATGCCGAGGTCGTCCGCGAGTTCGACCTCGAGAAGAAGGCCTTCCTCGACGACGGCTATAAACTCCCCGAGGCCAAGAGCCGCGTCGCCTGGCGGGATATCGACAGCGTCTTCGTCGGCACCGACTTCGGCCCCGGCTCGATGACCGACTCGGGCTATCCGAGGATCGTCAAGGAATGGAGGCGCGGGACGCCGATCGGCTCGGCCAGTGTCGTCTTCGAGGCGAAGGCCAAGGACATGAGCGCCAGCGGATACCGCGACCTCACGCCCGGCTTCGAGCGCGACATCATCACCCGATTGCCGACGTTCTTCACCTCCGAGACGTTCCTCCGGCGCGGCAGGAAACTCATCAAGATCGAGAAGCCCGACGACGCCACGGCGATGTTCCACCGCGAGTGGCTGATGATCCGGCTCCGGACCGACTGGAAAATCGACGATCGGGCCTATCCCGCCGGCGCCCTGCTGGCGATCCACCTGGAGAAGTTCCTCGGGGGCGACCGGAACTTCGACGTCCTCTTCCGGCCGACCGAGCGGACCTCGCTCGCGGGCGCCAGCGCGACGCGGCACTTCATCATCCTCAACGAGCTGGACAACGTCCGGAGCCGGATCGAGGTCCTCTCGCACCAGGGCGGCCGATGGGAGCGCCAGCCGATGCCGGGCCTGCCCGACCTCGCCGAGGCGAGCGCCCGGGCGATCGACCCCGACGAATCCGACGATTACTTCCTGACGACGACCGGCTTCCTGACGCCGACCACGCTCTCGATCGGGAGGGCCGGCGGCGGCCCGGCCGAGTCCTTGAAGCACCTTCCCGCGTTCTTCGACGCGAAGGGGCTGGAAGTCACTCAGCACGAGGCGACCTCGGCCGACGGGACGCGAGTCCCGTATTTCCAGGTCTCGCGCGCCGACCTGAAGCTCGACGGCTGCAACCCGACGCTGCTCAACGGCTACGGCGGGTTCCAGATCCCGATGCGTCCGAACTACAACCCGACCATCGGCGCCGCCTGGCTGGAGCCGGGGGGAGTCTACGTCCTGGCGAACATCCGGGGCGGGGGCGAGTTCGGCCCGAAGTGGCACCGCGCCGCCCTGAAGGCGAGCCGACACAGGGCCTATGAGGACTTCATCGCGGTCGCCGAGGATCTGATCCGCCGGAAGGTGACCGCGCCGGCGAAGCTGGGAATCATGGGTCGGAGCAACGGCGGCCTTTTGATGGGGAACATGCTCACCCGCCGCCCGGACCTCTTCGGCGCGATCGTCTGCGGCTCTCCGCTGCTGGACATGAAGCGGTACAGCCACCTGCTCGCCGGGGCGAGCTGGATGGGCGAGTACGGCAACCCCGACGTCCCCGAGGAGTGGTCGTTCATCCAGACCTTCTCGCCGTATCACAACGTCCGGAAGTCGACAAAGTATCCGCGGATGCTGATCACCACGTCGACCCGAGACGACCGGGTCCACCCCGGCCACGCCCGGAAGATGGCGGCGAGGATGCGGGAGCAGGGGCACGACGTCCTCTATTACGAGAACGTCGAGGGCGGCCACTCGGCCGCCGCCGACAACAAGCAGCGCGCCTTCATGGACGCCCTCGATTACACGTTCCTCTGGGGCGAGCTGGGCCGCTGAGCGGCCGGCTCACTCCTTCTTCGACCCGCCGGCGCCCTCGGTTTTCGGGGGCGCCGGCTTCGTTGTCGCTTCCTTCGCGGTCGGTTCGCCCTCGGTTCGATCGTCGGGCGGATTCGCCTCGTCGACGCCGTGCTCGATCGGCCGATCGCCGAAGATTTTCTCGAAGTTGGGGAAGCCGTAGCGCCGGACGATGGGGCCGCTCATGTCGTTACTCCTGATTCTCGGAGGAGACTATCGATCGCTTCGCGAAGGAGCTTCAGGAAGGTCCGTCCCGCCCTCGTCCTGCAGAGGTACGACGGCGTAAAGGACCAGTCCAGTGGCGAGATGACAACAGCCCCGGTCTCCCAGGGATACTCGCAATTGTCGAGTCGCCGACCATCGCGTCGGATGGCCGGGTTCAGGAGCTCGATCTCGGCCGCCAGGAGACGGACCTGCGCCAGGACTCCCTGCATTCCATCGAGGTTCCGCCGCATGCGTCGAGCCTGTTCGCGGATAATGACCGGGAGCGGATTGGAAATGTAACCGTGGCTCCCCTGGAGATCCTGAGGAGGGGGCCCGCGCCGGATCGAGTGGGCTTTGCACAGCTTCTCGCAAGCCATTTGGAGGAACTGGAGCTTGTGACATTCGGCGGCGACGGCCCTGGGATTCTTTTCGAGGAGCTCCCATGCTCGAAAGTCGGCGTCGGCCTGCCTGGCCAGCGCCTTCGCCCAATCGGCGGGGCTGCTCATGGAGACGCCACGGTGGGGAGCCTCGGGATTGGATCCCCGACCTTCCACCCGTCAGGAAGCCGAAGTTCGTCGCTCTGGATCCGTTGATACTCATCCGGGGTCACTTCCACGATGACCGTCGGATAATGCAGCCCCGATGCCGGCGAGGGCCCGAAGTGGATCGGCAGGATCCCCGAGGGTACGGTATCCTCATTCACTTCGAGCAACTTGATGGGCTCCGTTGGCCTGTCCTCGGCCTCGGCGGAGGCGGTGATCCGGAAGATCTGGATCATCCCGGGCTCAATCTGGTAATGCGTTCGGGCCAGTTCTTCGGCTTCTTCCTCTTTCGTCGGCATGATGATACTCCGATCCCCTGAGCTCGCCCCGATCGACTCCCTTCATCACCCATTATCGCGGGTCGTCCGCGGGCCGCAAGCGGGCCCGCCCCGATCGCGGCTTACGCCTCCTTGCGCCTCGCCCGGACGGGCTGGAGGAGTTCGGGGAGCTCGTCGATCCGGCGCGCGAAGGCGTCGGTCCCGTTCCGGCGGTCGAACTGGTCGGCGACCTCGCGGGCCCCGCTCAGGAACCAGTCGCGGCCGGCCGCAATGTCGCGCAGCCCGCGCGCATCGGCGGGGGGCGCGGCCTCCGGCATTCGGACCATCGCCGTGGTCTTCCCCTCGCGCAGCATCCGCTCGGCCCAGAGCGCCGCCGCCAGCAGGAACTGGAACCGGTCGAGCGGCATGATCGTTTCCAGGGCGTCCTGGATGTGGCGCTCCAGCAGCGCCCGGGCGGCGTCGAGGTCGCCGACCAGCACCAGGAACCGCAGGTGATACCCCTGCATGTCCACGAATTGACGACCCTTCCGGACGAGCCGATAGCCCTCCCGATGGTGCTCCCACGCCTCCTCGAGCTGCCCGAGCTTCACCTCCGGTAACAGCACGTGCGCAAGGACGCTATGCGGCTCCTCAGCGCACCGGAGTCGACCGTTCAGTACCGGCCCGGCGGCCTGAATCGCGCGTCTCCATTGATTCTGGGACAGATAATACTGGCAATTCCCGTTCGCGACGCAGGCGATGCAGTCGCTCAGCGAGTCCCGGCGCGATCTGCGGAACTCGGCGTGCGCCGATCGGGCCGCCTCGCGCTCGCCGGAGAGCACGAGGAACTCCCGGCGGAGCAGATTCGCCGCATACATCGACTGCCCCATCGCCCGGCATCGCGCCTCGAAGTCGTCGAGGAGCGCCATCACCCGATCCCGCGGGACCTGGGGCAATCGCGTGCAGGTGGCGATGGTCCACTTGTACGTCCACATAATATCGTGCGTGTCGAATCGACCGGGATAACGGTCGTACTGGGCGAGTCGCCAGGCGAACGAGACCAGCGCCACGTCGCCGCGCGCCGAGAACTCGGCGCTCTGCTGGAGGTTGTAGCGCATCTGGTAGCCCAGGTCGATGTCCTGGAGCGAGTCGGCGATCCGGACTGCCTCCTCGAGCATCGCGAGCCGGGTCGGCCCGTAGGGGAGCGTCATCGCCTTCCCGGCGATCTCGTAGACGTCGGTGCGCGTCTGGCTCATGGTCGCGCCTCCTTCGTCCCGGCCCCGATCGCTGACTCGATCAGCCCGGTGAGTCCCTGCGAGAGCAGGCCCAGCTCGCGCGTCGACAGCGGCTCTTGCGCCAGGAGGAGCCCCTGGACGTAGAGGACCTGCACGGCCTTCTCGAGGACCGACCGCGAGGTGACCGAGGCCAGCCGGCGGATCATCGGGTTGCGGAAGTTCAGCACCAGCGCGGTCGTCGGCCGGATGCCCGGCCGCGATTGCAGACTCTCCAGGACGCCCTGGAAGAGCGGGTCGGCTGTCTCCTTGCTCTGCTCCAGCGAGCGGACGAACCGCGCGTCGGACCCGGCCGCGAAGAGCGCCGGCAGCTCCGTCGGCTGGAACTTCCTCGCCTCGGGCTGACAGGCGAACGGTCGGAGGGTTGGAATCGCGACGTCGAGCAGCGCCTCGGCCGCGTCGTGGTCCTCGGGGCCCAGCTCCTCGAAGTCGTGGGTCATCGCGGCGGCGTCGAGCGGACGGAGTTCGACGTCTGGGTAAACCTCGGGCAGCTTCGCGAGCAGTTCGGGATCGTAGACGTATCCTGCGTTGATCAGGGTGAGCCCCTGCGCCGAGGCGATCTTCTCCATCTGGCGATACTGGCCGATGTCGTCGACGAAGCTGAGCGGCCCGCCCTGCTCGCGGAGGGCCCGGACGGTCTGCCGGCCCCTCGTCGTCTCGAACGGGAGCCAGTCGATGAAGATCCGGTAGCACTCGTCGTCGCGGGCCGCGAGCGCCTTGAGCGCCAGGTGGTGGACCCCCAGGAACCGCTCGAACCGCGCCGACTCGCGCCCGGCGAGCCCGACCAGGTAGTCGCGGAGGCAGGCGCCCAGCTCCTCGCGCGCCGCTTCGAGGCTCGCGTCCTCGTAGAAGCCCTCGCGCGAGGCCGTCGGGCGGAGTCTCTCGGCGTTCACCACCGCCTTGACGAAGAACGCCCAGTCGGGGAGCAGGTTGTCGGCGTCCTCGCTCAGCAGCATGTTTCGCAGGTAGATCCGGTGT
>DAHZZC010000672.1 GCA_027435495.1 Planctomycetales bacterium | reverse complement strand
TGGTGGTCATCACCGGGGTCACGCGAGGGCTCGGCCGGGCGCTGGCCGAGGGAATGGCGAGGACCGGCCATCGGGTCGTCGGCTGCGGACGGACCGCCGACGCCATCACTCACCTGCGCCAAGTGCTCGGTCATCCCCACGACCTCGCCGAACTGGACGTCACCCACGACCATTCGGTGAAGGCGTGGGCGGATCGTCTCCTCGCCGAGCATGGCCCGCCCGACCTGCTGATCAACAACGCCGCGATCATCAACCGAAACGCTCGGCTCTGGGAGGTCCCGGCCGAGGATTTCGATCGGGTGATCGACGTGAACATCAAGGGGGTCGCGAACGTGATCCGCCATTTCGTCCCGGCGATGGTGACGCGCGGATCGGGCGTGATCGCCAACCTGAGCTCGGGATGGGGCCGGTCGACCTCGCCTGAAGTGGCGCCGTACTGCGCCAGCAAGTGGGCCATTGAGGGACTCACCCGGGCCCTGGCGCAGGAGCTTCCCACCGGGATGGCGGCCGTCCCGGTGAACCCGGGGATCATCGACACCGAAATGCTCCGAAGCTGCTTCAGCAACTCCGCATCAAGCTACCCCGACCCAACCGAATGGGCCAGGGCGGCGGTTCCGTTCTTTCTCGGTCTCGGACCCGCCGACAACGGCCGGCCAGCCACCGTTCCAGGGCATCATGACGAGGATTAGAATCCACCGTGAAATTCACCTCGTTATCCAACCGATCCACGTCGAAAACGGCTCGAACCGTTCCGCCGCTCGAGAGGCAACGGAGACGGCGAGAAAACGACCGGCAAACGAGCCCGCGTTTCCCGTCCCGCCCCTGTTTCCCGTCCCGTCACCGACACTGACACAACGTCGAGGGAGATTCGATGGCCATTCCTTGCCTCACACACGCTTTTCTCCTCCTCGTCGCCGTTCCTCCTGTCGATGCGGGCGAGCCCGGACCGCCGGTGCGGGGCGTCTTCGCGAGGCCGGAGCGGCTCTCGCCCGAGTTCCTCGCCGACTGGAGGACCAGGGGGGCAACGGCGGTCGTCGTCCCTCTCGACGAGGGGACGAAAGGCCGCTGGAAGGACATCGCCGACCGTGTCGAACGGGCCGGGATGAGCCTGTGGCCCTGGGTCGAAGTGGCCCGAAACCCGGCGCTGGCCAGGGCCCATCCCGAATGGATGGCCGCGACCGGCGGGCATCATGACGACTGGAGAAAACGTTTCCCCGGCGCCCCGCGGGCCCTGGCGGGCGAAGTCATCAAGGCGTGGCCGTGGGTCCCCATCGGCTATGCCCCGGCGTTCGCCGCCCATCGCGAGCGGTTGAAGACGCTCCTGGCCGACCTGCCCGGGCGCTGGGCGGGCGTATTCCTGAACGACCTTCAGGCCGGGCCGTCTTCGTGCGGCTGCGGGAACGACCAGTGCCGCTGGGCTCTTGATTACGGCACGCCCTCGACGTCGGAGCGGACGCCCGGCGCCGATGCAGCGGCGAGGCTCGTTGCCGAGGTCGCCGCTCGCCACCCCGGGAGAACGGTCGTCCCGGTCTGGGTGACCGAGTGCGAGCTGGCCGACCTGCCCGGGGTCAAGGACGGAACCGGCCTCTGCGGCGGGGTGAAGTGTGCCAGGGGCGATTGCTGGCCTCGCTATGTCCGTTCCTGGAATCCGCTCGTCAAGGCGACGCGAGGACCCATCGCCGTTGCCCTCTGGCCCGAGACCTTCCGCCGTGAACCGGTAAGCTGGATCGAATCAGCCCTGCACCTCTTCCAGAATCCTCCCGAGGGCGGAACCCCACTCCCTTCGAAGAGGGCCGTCGCCGTGATTCAGGCGTGGGGGACGCCGGAACCGGCCGCAGATCGCCTCCTCAAACGTGTCGAGCCGCTGGCTCGCGGATGGGTCTTGATGCTCGACCCCGTCGAACAATCCTGGGAGCCGCGGACAGTGGCTATGCCAGGAGTCCGGCAATAAGACATAAGATAATGAGCTTTTTACTGACGGCAACCCACAACCGGAGACGAAAACGATGACCCTGCTCACACTCGGCGTGCTCCTCACGGCCCTTGCGACCGGGCCGGACGACGAGGCTTTGCCGAAAACGCTCTACCAGCCCCGGATGTTCGAGACCCTTGTTAACCCCGACTGCTCGCATTGCGTCGACGAGGCCCGCAGGAAAGCCGGTGTCCTCCAGGACAAGGACCGGGTTCTCGGCTGGATTCGCGGCGAGTACAACGGCGGGGCCATCCCCTACCGCTGGTTTCTCGTGCCCTACCGGGTCATCAGCGACAGCTACGGCGTCTTCGTCTACGACGCCGACGCCGACTTCGTCCGCGGCTGGCCCGCCTCCTACGACTTCCGTTTCCACGGCTGGCGAAACGGCGTGATGGTGATGAGTCACAAGGACGGGACGCTCTTCGATTGCCTGACCGGCATCGCCTTCGACGGTCCCCGCAAGGGCGAGCGGCTGACCCCTCTGCCCGCGGTCGAAACCGACTGGGGCCCCTGGCTGAAGGAGAACCCCAGAACGGTGGCCTATCAGATGGTCTCGAAATTCGAGCCGCAATCGCTCCCAGGGTCTGTCCTCGCCGAGTCGCGAAGCACCCGGCCCGTGCCCGACCTGCGGCTCGATGCCGAGGAGCGTGTCTTCGGACTGGCCCAGGGCGATGAGAGCCGAGCCTGGCCGCTCCGGAGTTTCGGCGAGCGGCCAGGGCTCCGCAAGGTGAGTGTCGGCGGACAGGAAGCCCTGATCCTCTGGGACGGCCGGACCAGGACGGCGGCAGCCTACGCCCCGGAAATCGACGGCAAGGCAGGCGAGCCCGTGACGCTCCGCATGGAGGCAAGCGACGCCGCCGCCCCCTGGGTCGACAAGGAGACAGGCTCGCGTTGGTCAGTGATCGGCCGGGCCGTCTCGGGTCCTCGCAAAGGACAGACGCTCCGCTGGCTCCCGGGCGTCATGGTGAAGTGGTACGCCTGGGCGGCCGAATACCCGAAGACGTCCATCGAAAAGGAGATGCGGAGGTAAGGGGTCGGGTCGGAACAAAGGGGTCGGGAACCGATTCGACATCGGCTATCGACGGGAGCCAGTCCGGCGGCGGCACCGAGACGATCGACCCGCTCGACCTTGAATAACGGTTCCCGACACCTTACCCCTGCCCGTTGGTCAATTCAGTGTCCGAGGCCGGCGTCGCTCCGGATCGAGCGCGTGCGGTGGAGGATTCGTCCCGCGCCAGAAGGGTATTCCAATGAAAAACCCCGGCCTCGGGCCGGGGTCGGTGGAGGCATCAGAATCTCGGAGAAAGCCTACGCGAGTGTCACAAGAACGCAGCCTTCTCGACGCCGAACAGTTTGGAGAGTCGGTCGATGTGATCCCGGGTGAGTCGCCGGGAGCCGTGCAGTACGGCTGAGATCGTTGATTGGGCAATTTTGGTCGCTTGCGCCAGTGCAGATTGCGACAGGCCGTGGGCTCTCATGAGTTCACGCAGCACATCCGCCTCGGAGGCGTCTGGGATGTCTACATGATCGTCCTCGTATGCTTCCACGAGATCGGTCAGGACGTCGAGGTACTCCTGCTCCGCTTCATCCAGGTCTCGCTCCAGCAGGCGGTCGATCATTTCGCTAGCTTCATCCAGATGGTCGCCGTCCCGGATGTGGGTGAGCGGAAACTCCTTTACCAGTTCGAAGTACGAAGCGCGGATCCTTGGGTGCCCCGCACGCCGATTTCTTGCGCCTGGTCGCGGCCGGCGGATCGTCTGTGGCGGCATGATTCTATCCTCCTCTCCGCGGACGCCTGCGGTTCACCTTCGCGGACGACTTCTGCGCAGCCGGTCGCTTTGGTGGCGGCTTATGGCATCCGCAATCGTCGGGCCAGCGATTCTTATCGTATTCCACGTGATCCATGACCCGGAGGACATAGAGTATGCCCAGAGCGTAATTCAGCCGCCCGATCAGCCGATAGCGATTGTTCCCCACGTCGAAGACGACGCAACTTCCAACCTGATCAACTGACCCGAAGGTCTGCCTGAGTTTTCCGAAATTGTTCCAATCGGCGTTGCGGGCCACTTTGTACCAGGTGGACAAGTCCTTCTGGGCCGCACTCGCGTCCGCCTTCCGGCTCTCCCAAAATTCCTTCAGGCGTCTTTTGGAAATGATCCGCACTTTCACACTCATCGGGCGAGTTGATCGTCGCTGTTGAAGGATAATCGCGAATTGCGACGGAGTCAAGGTTCGCCATCGCAAATTGCGATGGCTCTTCGGGGTCGGAACAAAGAGGTCGGTCGAAATAAAGGGGTCGGGAACCGATTCGACATCGCCTATCGACGGGAGCCAGTCCGGCGGCGGCACCGAGACGATCGACCCGCTCGACCTTGAATAACGGTTCCCGACACCTTATCCACTCCCCCGAAAAATGAGAATCTTGTATCGTCGGGGACGACTGGCCTTAATTTGGCAGAAACGCATGGAATAATCTCAACGAAAAGTCGGAAGAACCTTGATGTCCGTATGTCCCTCAGCCTACGATGCATCGATTGGGTGCGAGGCGAATCAGGAGGCCGATCGAGTCGGCCTCGAAGCACGCTCGACGAGATCGAGCGATTGCCGTCTGAGTCGGCGTCTGGTTCGGCTCCTTGAAAAGGGGCGAAAGGCCCGTTATCGGGTCCGTTGACGTATCCGTGTAAGACTGACTGGGAGCCCATGCTGAAGCTCGAAGACCTCAAGCCCGGATTGCCGCTCGTCGGCCTTGAACCATCCGTCGTCGCGACGGTGGCCGCCGTCGGCCTCATCGGCGAGGGCGCCGTCCAGGTCTTCTACCGGACACCGGACGGTACGACCAGGGAACGGCTCCTCGGACGCGCCGACGAGCAGGCCCTCGGCGTCGCGACGGTCGAACGCCCCTGGTCGTTCGACGGCGACGGCGCGGCCTTCCAGTTGACCTGCGAGGCCAGGCGCATCGACCTCGCGTTCCTGTTCGACCCCATGATGGCCGTGCACACCTCCAATGTGGAGCCGCTGCCCCACCAGATCACGGCCGTCTACGAGTCGATGCTCCCCCGGCAGCCGTTGCGGTTCGTCCTGGCGGATGACCCGGGTGCCGGGAAGACGATCATGGCCGGGCTCTACATCCGCGAGCTGATCATGCGGGCCGACGCCCGGCGCATCCTGATTGTCGCCCCGGGCAGCCTCGTCGAGCAGTGGAGAGACGAGCTCTTCGAGAAGTTCGGGCTGGAGTTCGTCATCTATTCCGCCCTGCTCGAAGCGACGACGCCGAGCGGAAACCCCTTCGAGGACCATCACCAGCTCATCGTCCGCCTCGACCAGATTTCGAGGAACGAGGAGCTCCAGGAAAAGCTCTGCAACGCTGGGTGGGACCTGGCCGTCTTCGACGAGGCCCACAAGCTCGCGGCCCACTACTTCGGCTCGAAGCTCAAGAGGACGGGGCGATTTCGGTTCGCGGAGCGCGTCGGCGAGCACGCGCGCCATCTGCTCCTGATGACGGCGACGCCGCACAACGGCAAGGAGGAAGACTTCCAGCTCTTCCTGTCGCTCCTCGACTCGGACCGCTTCTACGGGAGATTCCGCGACGGCGTGCACAAGGTGGACGCCTCTGACCTCATGCGTCGCATGGTGAAGGAGGAGCTCGTCAAGTTCGACGGCACGCCGCTCTTCCCCGAGCGAAAAGCCTACACGGTCAATTACACGCTCTCCGACATCGAGGCCGCCCTCTACGAGGCCGTCACGGAGTACGTGAAGACGGAAATGGGCAAGGCGGACCAGCTCCGGGGCTCGCGCAAGGGCTCGGTCGGGTTCGCCCTCACGGCCCTCCAGCGCCGGCTCGCATCGAGCCCAGAGGCCATCTACCAGTCGCTCCGGCGCCGCAAGGAGCGGCTCGAACGTCGGCTGCGGGAGGAGAAGATCGGTGCCCGCGGTCGCACGGTTTTGGCCGAGACTCTCGCGCCCGTGCCCGAGGATGACGACGACCTGAATGCCGAGGAGCAGGAGAACCTCGAAGAGTCCCTCGTTGACCAGGCGACCGCGGCCCAGACGATCAACGAGCTCGAGGCCGAGATCACCATCCTCAAGGGACTGGAGCAGCAGGCCAGGGCCGTCGTGGTCTCGGGCCAGGACCGGAAGTGGGAAGAGCTCTCGAAGCTCCTCCAGGACGCCCCCGAAATGCGGGACGCCTCCGGCCGGCAACGGAAGCTCATCATCTTCTCCGAGCACCGCGACACGCTGAACTACCTGCACCATCAGATCGCGGGGGTCATCGGGGACCAGGAGGCCATCGTCACGATCCACGGCGGGACGCACCGCGACGAACGCCGCCGCCTCCAGGCCCTGTTTCGCTCCGACCCGGAGGTGCGGGTCCTCGTCGCGACGGACGCCGCCGGCGAGGGCGTCAACCTCCAGAACGCGAACCTGATGGTCAACTACGACCTGCCCTGGAATCCCAACCGCCTGGAACAGCGGTTCGGTCGAATCCATCGCATCGGACAGGTCGAGGTCTGCCACCTCTGGAACCTCGTCGCCAGGGAGACGCGCGAGGGCGACGTCTACCACCGGCTCCTCGAGAAGATCTCGGTCGAGAGCGAGGCCCTCAAGGGCCGCGTCTTCGACATCCTCGGCGAGGTCTTCGAAGACCGCAGCCTCAAGGACCTGTTGATCGACGCGATCCGGTACGGGGACG
>DAHZZC010000671.1 GCA_027435495.1 Planctomycetales bacterium | reverse complement strand
CGGGCGCTGAGCACGTGTCATCTGGCGAACATTGCGCTTCGGCTGGACCGCAAGACGCTGGAATGGGACGCCGAGAAGGAGCAGATTGTTGGGGATTCGGAAGCCAACGCCTTCCTCAGCCGCCCGCAGCGGAAGGGGTATGAGATCGGCTGATCGGGAGGACCAGCGATCGTCGGTCGGGCCCTGCGCCGCACCTCCGGCGCGGGGCCCGAATCGCGGGTGGCCCGGGTAATCTCGATCGTCTCGCCGGATTTCGAAGTCGGTCGGCGAGGCGGTGGTCATGCCGAAGCCCCTGCCTGAGACGATGCGGGGAATGGCATCCGGGACGTTGTCGACGTAGAATGGATTCATGGGCCCCACTCCGATCCCCATCATCGACGAGCCCGTTCCCGGCCGCCCCGAGGCCGATGCGCCCGCGAAGCGCCCGGTCCTCTCGGCCAGCGCCGACGAATGGCGCCAGTGGATGGTGGAGCGCGGCCACCCGGCGTATCGGGCCCGGCAGGTTCTCGACGGCGTGATCCGCCGCCGGGCGACCGCGTTCGAGACGATCTCCGACCTCCCGAAGGCCCTCCGCCGGCAGCTCGACGACGATTGGTCCGTCTTCGGCACCCGCGCCGCCTTTCACGACGTCGCCCCCGACGGCACCGACAAGCTCCTCGTCGAGTGCCGCGACGGGCGCCGGATCGAGTGCGTCCTGATGGCCGAGGGGCCGCGTCGGACGGTCTGCATCAGCACGCAGGTCGGCTGCGCGATGGGGTGCGTCTTTTGCGCCAGCGGATTGAAGGGCGTCGAGCGCAACCTCGGCTCCGACGAGATCATCGAGCAGGTGCTGCACCTGCGCAACCTTTTGCCGCCCGAGGAGACCGTCACGCACATCGTCGTGATGGGGATGGGCGAGAGCCTCGCGAACCTCGACAACCTGATCATCGCGCTCGACCGGATCTGCTCGCCGATGGAGGGCCTCGGGATCAGCCAGCGCCGGGTGACGATCTCGACCGTGGGATTACCTTCGCGGATCGTCCGGCTTGCGGAGATGGACCGGCAGTATCACCTGGCAGTCTCGCTGCACGCACCGACCGAGGAGTTACGCAACGAGCTGGTCCCGGTGAACGAGTCGGTCGGGCTCTCCGCCGTGATGAAGGCCGCCGACGCCTACTTCGAACGAACCGGCCGCCAGATCACCTACGAATATGTGATGCTCAAGGGGATCAACGATCGTCCGACCGACGCCAGCGCGCTGGCGAGGCTGCTCTCGGGGCGTCGGTCGCACGTCAATCTGATCCCGTACAACCCGGTGCCAGGGCTCCCCTACGGGCGTCCGGAGCCGGAAGACGTGGGGCGGTTCGTCGCGACACTCCGCGACCGAGGGATCAGCGCGACGGTGCGGAAGACCAAGGGACGGGCGATCGATGCCGCCTGCGGCCAGCTCCGGCGTCGGGTGCCGACCGCCGTCGGATAGAATGGATGGCCAACGACCGGGAGGACTCGTCGGTGAGTCGAGAGATCCAGGCCCTCGAACAGCAACTGGAGGCGCGCGACCCGGACGTCCGGCTGATGGTCCAGGTGCGCAACGACGAGCCGGGCGCCTTCGAGGAGCTGGTCGAGCGGTATCAGAACCGGCTCGTCGGCATCCTCTTCCACCTGGTCGGCAGCAAGGACGAGGCCGAGGACCTCTGCCAGGAAGTCTTCCTGCGGATCTACAAGGCGCGCAAGGGCTATCGGGCTCGGGCGAAGTTCGCCACCTGGCTGTTCACGATCGCGAACAACCTGGCGCTCAACTACCTGAGGCGCAAGGGGCGCCAGCCGAGTATCTCGCTGGGCGCCGGCAGCGGCTCGCAGGCGATCGTCCCGATCGGCCGCGAAGGCACACCGTCGGCCCAGATGCGCAAGGCCGAACTCTCCGACGTGGTCCGCGACGCCCTGGCAACGCTCAACGAGGACCAGAAGATCGCCGTCCTCCTCAACAAGTTCGAGGATATGAGCTATGCCGAAATCGCCGATGTGATGAACCGCTCACCCGAGGCGATCAAGTCTCTCCTCGCCCGCGCCCGCAACCAACTCCGCGAACAGTTGACGCCTTATCTCGGTGGGTAATTGGTATGTTGTTGCGGATAACGGGCCGCGG
>DAHZZC010000670.1 GCA_027435495.1 Planctomycetales bacterium | reverse complement strand
ACTGACCACTGACCACTGACCACTGACCACTGACCACTGACCACTGACCACTGACCACTGACCACTGACCACTGCTCCCTACTGACCACTGACCACTGACCACTGACCACTGACCACTGACCACTGACCACTGACCACTGACCACTGCGTCCCACTGACCACGGATTACTGACCAGCGAGCGTCTGAGGATCGTCGATCACCAGATAGTGGCCGTGGTCGGCGGAGACGAGCAACATCGAGTCGTCCCAGTTGCTGTGGGTTTCGACCCATCGGATGACTTTTTGCACGGCCTCCTCGCCGCTGTAGACGGCGCCGATGGCGTTGTCGAGG
This sequence comes from Planctomycetales bacterium, assembly GCA_027435495.1. GTDB lineage: Bacteria > Planctomycetota > Planctomycetia > Isosphaerales > Isosphaeraceae > JAKAUH01. The sequence continues at coordinate 2,728 of DAHZZC010000670.1, read as the reverse complement.
TTATTGGCGTGGAGGGCGAAATCGACGTCGCCCGCCTCGATGAACAGGGCGAACGGCCGGGCGGGATCATCGGCGAGGACGGTCAAGGCGGCGTCGGTCATTTCGGCGAGGGTGGGCTGTTCGCGCAGCTCGGCCCTGGTGTAATGCTCGGCCGGTCCTGGCTTGCCGCCCCGGCCGAGGCTGGCGACCGGATCGTATCGGCCGTCGGCGGTTCGATACGGCAGGTGGTCGAGCCCCTCGCGACCGAAGAACCCAAACAGCCGCGCCGAGCCCTTCGAGGCGTTGCGCGCACCGGTAAGCAGTGCCTCGCCGCCGTCGGTTCCCTTCTCGGTGTGGACCACGATGTATCGGCCCCCGTTTCGGACGTCGATCTTCGTCAGGTCGTCGTCGGCGAGGTAGAGGTTCCCCGGCTTCCAGTTCTCGCCCTGCGCCGACATCCCCCTTCGTTGATCGTGGGATTCGATCCCGAAGCCGCAGCCGATCACGACGTCGAGCCCCGGGTGCAGCGGGGCCTGGCGCGCCTTCTGAAGGATTCCGGGCAGGCCGAGCATCGCGCGGGCGAGGTCCTGGTAGTCGTCGCGGTGGACATTTTGAGCGTACATCGCGGCTGGCGAGGCGTGGTCAAAGGGGACGCTCGTCACCGTCCCGACCTTCCATCCCTTGCCTTGCAGCTCGTGGAAGAGCGTCGAGACCAGCCGGCCGTCATCGGTGACGTTCAGGCCGTTGTTATAAGATTTCACGCCACTGATCATCTCGGCGGCGCTCTGCGACGAGTCGGTGTAGGCATGTCGGACCCGGCCGACCGACTTGATCCCAGCGCGGTCGTCGGCATTGGTGGACGACCCCTTGATGTAGCCGGGTGCTTTTGGCCCGAGCGGCCCGAGGGTCCAGGGGTTTGGCCCGGCGATCTCGGCGTCGTAGCCGCCGCCCAGGCTGTTTGACGGGATGACCACCGTTTGCCGGTCGAGATCCGGCTCGTTTTTGTCGTGGGTCGGGCTGGTCACCACATACCCGAACTGAGCGGCGCCGCCGGCGTCGTAGTCCTGGAAGACCAGTCCCGAGCCCTTCCCTTCGTTATAAACCTTCCCGGTCTTCGCGATCGCCGCGGCCTGTGTGGTCGGCCAGTCCATCCCGTCGAACCAGACAATGAAAAGATGCTTGACCCCCCGCGCGATTGCGTCCTTCTGCACGCGGTAAAGGTCGCTCTGATCGGCATACTCGGCCAAGGGGTTGACCGTGTTCTTCGGCAGGAATCCGTAGATTGTCTTCACCTCGTCGGCCTTGCGATACCGGCTCTGCTCGCCCATGACCGACTTCAAATCGGCCTTGCGTCCGAAGAGGTAGACCGGAACCAGCCGGTTGGAGTGGCTTGTGTGATTCGAGAAGACGTCGCGGGGCCCCTGCGACCCGAAATGATAGGCTCGCGCCCGCTTCGCGGCGGGGTCGGCGGCGTACTCGGCCTGGAGTTTGGCGATCCGGTCCATGCCGCCCTCGCCCTCGCCCACGACGGCGTCGGCCCGGGTCGCCATCAGGGCGACCGTCGCCGTCGCAACCACCGCGGCCCGGAGGCCGATCGACGCCCATCCCCGAATGGCCCCGTCTCGATGCTCTCGCCACATCGTCGCCCGTCCTCCCGTGGTCCTCGGAAATCCCCTTCGATCGCGGCCCGGCCCGGCCTGCCGAGTGACGACTTTACCAGGATCACCCGGGCGAAGGGAACCGGCCGGCCGGACCGCGCTGTTGGCTTTCGGACGCGCGCGCGGTCAAAATGGTCTGGTCTTTGCTCGTGCGAGCGTCCCCGATCCCTCACGGAGTTCGGGGCCGACGGCCGATTCCCACGCGGAGGTCCGACTGGTGTATCGCGATGTCCTGGCGATCGTGCTGGCCGGGGGCCGTGGTTCGAGGCTGGAACCCCTCACCCGCGACCGGGCCAAGCCGGCGGTCCCGTTCGGCGGCCTCTACCGGATCGTCGACTTCACACTCTCCAACTGCATCAACTCCGACATTCGCAAGATCCTCGTCCTGACCCAGTACAAGGCGACGAGCCTGAATCGCCACCTCGACCAGGGCTGGCGATTCCTCCCGCGCGAGCTGAACGAGTACATCGAGGTAATCGGCCCGCAGCAGCGGATCGCCGAGATGTGGTACCAGGGAACCGCCGACGCGATCTATCAAAACGTCTACACGATCGAAAAAGCCGCCCCGAGAGACACTCTGATCCTGGCGGGCGACCACATCTACAAGATGAACTACGCCCGAATGATCGATCAGCACCGGGCCAACGCCGCCGACCTGACCATCGCCTGCCTCCCCGTGCCGAGGGCTCAGGCGAGCGAGTTCGGCGTGATCGGGGTGGACGACGCGAACCGGGTGACGAGCTTCCTCGAAAAGCCCAGAGACCCGCCAGGGATGCCCGACAACCCCGAACTGGCCCTGGCCTCGATGGGGATCTACGTCTTCACCACCGACGTGATGTACGAGCTTCTCTTCCAGGACGCGGCGAAAAAGGAAGCCAGCGCGCACGACTTCGGCCGCGACATCATCCCCGCGATGATCGCCGATGGCGCCCGCGTACTGGCCTACCCGTTCCGCGACGAGAACGGCAAGAGCGCCGCCTACTGGCGCGACGTTGGCACCCTCGACGCCTACTACCAGACGAACCTCGACCTGATCCAGATCGATCCGATCTTGAACCTCTACGATAGAAAGTGGCCCATCCACACGTATC
>DAHZZC010000669.1 GCA_027435495.1 Planctomycetales bacterium | reverse complement strand
CTCGACGATCGCTCGCGCACGTCGATCAGCACAACTTCATCCCCGGCTCGATCCACGGCGAGCAGGTGTCGGCCGTCGCCGAGCGGGGCGAGGTGCGCCAGGCCCCGGCCGATCCGGGGCTCGTCGACCACGCGCCTCGTCGCAAGATCGACGATCGAGAGGCTCCCGCTCCGGGAGTTCGCGACGAGGAGCGTCCGCCCCTGATCGACAATCGCGAGCGCCACCGGCCGTCGCGACCATCGGGGCAGGGGAGGGCTTGCGTCGTTCTCGGCGTCGATCGGCCCGGCCGAGAGGGCGGCCATCGCGAGGAGGAGCGTCTTCATCGCTCAATGGGCCTCCCTCGCCTGGCGGAGGATCTTCACGGCCGCATCAAGAGCTTCGTCGGGGGCCGGCGCCCCGGGCGCAGGGGTGGGCGCGGCGTAGGTCGGGGGCTCGCGCCTGAGCCGCGGGAGCCGGCCGTCAGGGGAGCGGCCAATGGCTCTCATCTCGATTCGATGATCGGGGACGAGCCCGCCCGTCGACTTCGGCGAACGCCGCGCGGGGGATCGAACGACCATCGGGCGGCCGTCGCCGCGCTCGAGGTCGCCGGTCCGGATCGAAAGCATCCATTGGCCGTCGCCGATCGGGACCGTCGACACGACGTCGGCCTCACCGATCGGGGAGGAGTCGCCGACAATCGTGGCGCGGCGGTTGTCCTGGAGTGCCGCCGCGACCCATTCCATCGTCCCGGATGTGGTCGGGGCGACCAGCACCGCGATCGGCCAGCCGCGGAAGAGGGCGTCGGCGTCGGCCCGGTAGATCGTCTCGCCTCGGGCCGTGCGCACCCGGCCGATCGTTCCCGATTCGAGAAGGCTGTCGGCCAGCATTGCGGCCGATCGAAGGTCGTCCTGCATCGGCATCGACCGGAGGTCGAGCACCAGTGCCCGGAGGCCCTGGTCTTCCATCTTCCGTGCGAGCTTCCGCAGCTCGTGCGGCGTGCTGGCGACGACCTCCTCGACCTTCAGATACCCGATCGCGCCGGGGCCTTCGAGCCGGAACTCCCACTCGCCCGACGGCTGCTTGCGCCGTCCTGTGATCGTCTCTCGGGGGAGCTGGCCCCGGACCAGGGTCAGCGTCCGGGGCTTCTCCTCCTTCGGCCCTCGGACCTTCACCGTGACGCTTGTCCCCTCGTCGCCGCGAAGCCGATCGACGACCGCGCGGAGACTGGTCCCCTTCGTCGCGACGCCGTCGACCTCCAGCAAGCGGTCATTCTTCCGGATGCCCGCGCGGTCGGCCGGTCCGCCGGGGAAGACCATCTGGATGCTCGGCGTCTCCTGCCCGTCGTCCCACCCCAGCGTGATGTGGATGCCGACGTAGCGATTGCCGGCCATCTGCTCCGCGACCCGCGCCTCCTTCGCCGTGATCCGCTCGGCCCGCCCGGGAACGGATTCCAGCAGGCCGTCGAGCATCGCCTCGGCGATCGCATCGACCGAGGCCTTCCCAACCGTCTCCTTCGGCCAGACCTCGGCCACGAGCCCGGCGACCTGCTCGGGCGTGACGACCGCCGAGGCCCGACGCGCCAGGTCGGGCGGAACCGGCTGACGAGCCGCAAGCCGCATCGCCCGGAGCCCGTCGACGATCATCTGCTGTCGGGCCGGCGGCTCGACGTGGTTCGCCAGGATGGCCTCAGTGATCTCCAGCACTCGACGCGGCAGGTCGGGCGGCATGGGAGGAGCGGGAGATCTGGGGGCCTCATCGGCCGGAAGCGGAGACGCGAGGAGGATCGCGACGGCCAGGGACTTCCGCAGGTGGAAGGGACTCACGGATCGGCCTCCCCGGGTTTGGGTCGGGATCGGGACTGTCTTCAGGATGTCGGCCGGCGATCGCGGGATCAAGGGGATGCCGGCGATTGCTTCCTATTAGAGGAACTCGATCCGACCGGCCATCTCGTCGGGGTCGTAAACCTCCCAGATCAGGACGAGCCCTCGGATGATCTCGCCGAGCGAGCGGGTCTCCTGGTGGCAGTAAGCGATGCCCGGATGCGAGAAACCCTGGGCGTGGATCGCGAGGAAGTCCTCGTCCTGGGTGAAGAGGACGCGTCCCTCGACGAACGCGAACGGGAGATGCTCGGAATCCCCGGCGCCTTGGAGCCCCACGTCGGGCGTGGTGGTGACGTCGATGCCCCGGCGTCGAAGCCCTTCGGCGAGGGCCGTCGGGCAATGCTCATCCAGGTGGAAGCGGATCGTCCTGGGCATTCCGCCGGCGCACCTTATCGAAGATCGAGGGGGCTCCAGCCCGGATCCGGTCGGCGAGTTCCTCGCCCTCGCGGATGCTCTGATCGATCTGCTCGCGATGGTCGTAATAGTAGGCCAGTGCGGCGTGGACCTGGCCGAGAGTCAACCCGGGGTGGCTCGAGACGATCTCATCCGGGCTCATTCCCATCCGCTCGTACCAGATCGCAATATGTTTCACCTTGATCCGATGCCCGACAACACGCGGCTGGCCTCCGCAATGGCCCGGCCGGACCTCAATGTGTCCGGAGGCCGTCGGCGCCTCGGCCGTCCCCGGCGCGGGGATCGGTGTCATCGTCGCGCTGGTTTCCATGTACACCATGGTAACTTCCCCCCCCGGAGGCGACAACGCCGGGCGCCGGAATTCCATCGTGACGCCCGTTCATCGAAGGTTGGGCGGCAGTTGCCCTTGCCAGTCGGGGGCCCGGTGGGTTTAATGAGCCAGGAAAGGCCCCTGTACCTGCCTCCATCGACCGGCCCCCGCGGACCTTTCGATCCCATCTGCCGTTGGCCTGGTCAGATCGATCGATCGTATGTACCGTCCCGTCGGATATCGCCGGCCCGATCGGGGTCCCGAGCGGAGCTTTTCCCGATGCACGAGCGCATCGCCTATCAAGGTATCACCTTTGACGACGTCCTTCTCGAGCCGGGATACTCCGAGATCCTCCCGCACGAGGCCGAGACGCGGTCGCATCTCACCGCCCGGATCGACCTGAACATCCCGATCCTCTCCTCGCCAATGGACACCGTCACCGAGGCCGAGCTGGCCATCGCCCTGGCGCAGGAGGGCGGCCTGGGCGTGATCCATAAGAATCTCTCGATCGAGGAGCAGACCCGCGAGGTCGACAAGGTCAAGCGGTCCGAAAACGGGATCATCGTCGACCCGATCACGCTCCCGCCCGATGCCACCGTCGGCGAGGCGCGGAAGATCATGCGCGGGCACAACATCTCGGGCGTTCCGATCACGGTCAACGGGTCGCTCCGGGGGATCCTCACCCGGCGCGACCTGCGGTTCCTCGAATCCAACGACATCCGGATCGAGGACGTCATGACCAAGGACAATCTGGTCACGGCGCCGGCGACCACCAGCCTGGAAGAGGCGGACCGGATCCTCACCCGGAATAAGGTGGAGAAACTTCTCCTGGTGGACGATGAGTATCGACTGAAGGGCCTTATCACGATCAAGGACATCGACAAACTTTACCGATATCCGCACGCCTGCAAGGATGATCGTGGCCGGCTGCGCGTGGGTGCGGCGGTGGGCGTCCACGACTACGAGCGGATCTCCTCACTGCTCGAGGCAGGTGTCGATGTGCTGGTGGTCGATTCGGCCCACGGCTACAGCAAGAACGTGATCGAGACCGTTCGACGGATCAAGAAAGACTTCGATATCCAGGTGGTCGCCGGCAATGTTGCCACCGGCGATGGCACCCGCGCCCTGATCGACGCTGGGGCCGACGCGGTGAAGATTGGGATCGGACCGGGCTCGATCTGCACGACCCGGGTTGTCTCGGGTGTGGGCGTTCCGCAGGTCACCGCGATCCACCAGGCGGCCAAGGCCGCGGCCGGCCGGGTTCCCATCATCGCCGACGGCGGTATTCGGTACTCGGGCGACATAACCAAGGCCCTCGCCGCCGGGGCTCACTCGGTGATGATCGGCGGGCTCTTTGCCGGGCTGGCCGAGAGCCCCGGCGAGACCATTATCTATCGCGGCCGGAGCTTCAAGACCTATCGCGGGATGGGATCCCTCGGCGCCATGGCGCGTGGCTCGCACGAGCGGTATCGCCAGGACCTCGGTTCCGCCAAGGCCAACGGCCCGGACGGAGCCCCCATTCACAAGCTCGTCCCCGAGGGCGTCGAGGGCCGCGTTCCCTACAAGGGACCGCTGGCCGACTTCGTCTTCCAGCTCGTCGGCGGCATCCGGGCCGGAATGGGATACTGCGGAACCAAAACCATCGAGGAACTCCGAACCCGCGCCCGGTTCATCCAGGTCACCGGCGCCTCCGTTCAGGAGAGCCATCCCCACGACATCGTCATCACCCAGGAAGCTCCCAATTACTCCAGCTTCACAAATGATAATGAACACGGTCGAGGATCGGTCTAGTTCTCTGTCATCGGTGATGGGTCAATTGAGCATAATTTGACATTGTGGAACGAGTGGTCTATCGTCAGCGGCCAGGGAAGGCCGGTGGGAAGTTGTCGGCCCGCGCCCGGATGGCCGGGGGGTCCTGGTCGATTGCGGTGGTCGTGGGTTATGGGTCGGTGGAAGGGCGGATCTCGCCTCTTATCAAGGACCAATGACTCATGATAAATGACCAAGCAAGGAGGCGAGGCGTGCGTCGCAAGAAATCGGCATGGATCGCGGGGGCGCTGGGGGCCGGGTTGACGGCCTCAGTGGTCCTGGCCCAGCAGATACCCGGCGCGGGGTCGCAGGGTGTCGGCGGGGCGTCCGGGGCCCCGGGTGCGTCGTCCTCGG
>DAHZZC010000668.1 GCA_027435495.1 Planctomycetales bacterium | reverse complement strand
ACCAGGTCCTCATCGAACCGGAACCCCATCAGGAGGTAGGTCGCTCCCCAGAGTATCCTGGCGTGGATCGTCGGCTCGGGACCAATCCGCTCGTGCATTCGATCGACCAGGGCGGGCAGGTCGGCCTCGGCCACGTTCGTCAGCGGGGCGAGCGGGACCACCGCCAGGCCGCCGTTGAGGTAGGGCTCGGGGTCCTCCTGCCAGAGGCGGACCACACGATAATCATAGCGATTCGTCAGCCGGCCGTCCGGTAGCTCGCGGGTGTAGCTCCCCGACAGGTCGGGCGAGTTGGCCCGCTTGTGCAGCAGGATCAGGACGGTCAGCACCGGCAGGTTGTGGCGGTGGTCGAGCGCCACCTGCCGCATCCAGAGCGTCCGGACGAGTTCCGAATCGTGGTACGAGTGCGGCTCCAGGTCCACGAGGAAAGGATTCTCGCCGCCGACCCGGATGACCTTGTCGGCCGTCGAGACGAGCGTGGTGGCGTCGGAGTCGACGACCTCGACGCCGCCCGCCGGGTCGATCCCCATCCGCTCCAGCCAGGCGGCGGGGTCGTCCCAGATCAGTTCCTTGGTCGCGGCGTCGAGGTAGTTGGTCGCCAAGAGCAGGCCCTCAATCCAGGAAGGATCCGGCGAATCCGGCGATCATCAGGGCGATCCAGCCGGCGCCGAGGGCCCGACCGAGGCGGTCGATTGCGCTCCGCTCGGGACGCCACCAGCCGCCCAGGAGCATGATCAGCCAGGTCGCCGGGACCGCATGGAGGGTCCCCTCCAGTCCGGCTTCGCCGGCCGGGCGAACGGCGAACCAGGCATCCTGAAGAAGCTGGAGCCCGCCCGAGTGACCGGCCCGGGATGCCGCCCATCGGAGAAGGTCCGTCGCGAAGACGATGGCGAATACGAGGAGCCCGACGCTGCTAGCAGCATGGCCGGGCTGGCGGATCAGCCTATGCCACCGGGGCCGAGGCCGTCGCATCCGGATGATCCAGAGGGCTGGCGTCCAGATGGCCACGTAGGCGATCGAGATCCCGACGAGCCATTCGAGATAGGCCGAATAGGGCACGCCATCGTCCGGAATCGGGACGGGCTCGAGGAGGTATCCTGTAAACGCGGCGGGGCCCGATGGGGCGATCACCGGGGGCGGCGGAACTTCGATCCACGGGGGCAAGGGAATCGCCGTCGGCGCCGGCCCGGGAAAAAGGGGCGGGCCCAGGATCGCAACAGCCGTTGCCAGGATCAGGATCAGGCCATCCCAGCGATCCAGACGCCGGCTCGTCGAGTGGCGGGCGTTCATCGGCGGCGCTCCTCGCTCCGTCTAATACATCGGGTCCACCATGTCCAGGACGAGCACCACCAGCCAGCCGATGCCCAGGATCCGCCCGATCCGATCGATCCAGCTTCGCTCGGGCCGCCGGCGTCCGCTCAAGAAGAGCGCTAGCCACGACCCGAGCACCCAGCACCCGACACGATACGACCCCACATACTGAAAATGGAGCCCGGCGCCTGCCGCGCTCAGCGGATCCTGAAGTTCCCCGGATCGACCCGCAGACTCGCGAATAAAGCAAGCCAGAGACATCGCAATCGGCAAGATCGCGGCGCAACCTGCGGCCAGCCCGGGCTGGCGGAACAACTCGATCTGTCGCGGTCGCGGCCGGCGTAACCTCAGCAGCAGCACCGTGGGTGTGAGCATCGTCAGAAATGGGGTCGCGGCCCAGTTGAGCCCACGCGCATTCCGCATGAGCCAGCTCTCTCCCTGAATGACCCAGACGCCATGGAACGAGTTGAGGAAGGCCCGCCGCAGCGCGAAACCGCACGCGATCGCCGCCACCAAGATCATCCCGTCGAGGATCGTGAACTTCCGGCGGACTGACGCGGTCATGGCGTCCCTCCCGGGTGTCATCGCTTCGGAGCGTCGGTCTCCTGGCTTTTCGGTCGGGCGGCGATCGCCCTCTCATGGCGGGGCGGGCCGATCATCGGGTCGATCGTCCCCTCGGCGCACTTGCGGAGGATCGCCGCGGTCGGGTCGCTCCGGTAATGCTCGGGTGCCCGAGGCGCCAGGACCCGGTTGTAAAGCAGCGTCACCGAGCCCTTCGGGCGGTATCCCCGGTGCTGCTCGATCTCCCGCATGATTTCCAGGAGCGAGCGTCCCTGATAGATGAAGCGATAGATCCCCGTCCAGGCCGGGGTCCGGTCCATGCAGCCGTGACAATGTACCAGGATCGGCCAGGCGTCGGGGTCGCGCGCCAGGGCGAGCGTCTGGGTGAGGAACGCGTCCGACTCCGCCAGCGACGGGTCCGACGGAGCCCCGACATACTTGATCCCGTGCTCGCGGGCGAACTTCACCTCGTCGTCGTGATACGGGCTCCGGAGCGGCGTGTCCTCGGGGAAGAGGTTCACGATTGTCTTGAAGTGGTGCCGTGCCTGGGCGATCTCCAGGCCGCGCGGGGTCGGCATCGCGCTGATGAGGATCCGGCCGGGCTCGATCACTTTCATCCGGGCGAGCGGGCGGTGATACCAGGTCACCGCGATCCCGAACATCACCAGCCCCAGCCAGACCGGCGGCGCCATCAAGCCGACCCCCCATCGCCATCGCCTCGAAGGCAGCCGAGGGACCAGCTCGATCAAAAGGCCGAGGTCGAACGCCAGGATCGCCGCGATCATCGACCACCGAGGCCAGTAGCCCACCGGCTCGACGCCCGGGATCCCCAACTGCCGCCCGATCGCCAGTACGACTGCCGCGACCCAGAGCCGGGCCGTCCGTCGACACCAGGCCCCCGACCAGTCCTCGCGGAGCGTCGATCGATGTCGATACGCACACGCTCCGACGATCCCCAGCACCGCGAGCGCACCACCAGCCAGCACGCACCGAAGCGTCAAGGGCGCCGACGGATCGAACATGGTCCGCCAGCCGAGTCCGTGCCAGCCGTCGAACGTTGGGCCAGGCGTGGCGCTGTACCAGAGGGCGGCCGTCGCGATCGCGAGTCCCGCCGGCCAGTAGCCTCGATTTCGACCCGCCGCGAGACCGCCGGCCGCCATCACCACCGCGAGCGCCGAGAGGTACAATTCGACCCGGTCGAGGGTGTCGCCCGGCTCGGCCAGCCGGTATGCCGCCGGAGGGAGCGGGCTGAACGCCGGACGCTCCACCTTCGGGAACTCGGGGTCGATGTCCTCGTCGAAGTCCAGGACGTGCCAGACCGCCGGAATCAAGGTCATGGCCACCAGGACCAGCCAGGGCCATTGTCGTCGGAGCATCGCCTTCCACCCGGCAGCAAGAGTAGGTCCGGCTTTCCCGCCTGACCGGCTTGAAACGGGTCAGGCGGGAAAGCCTGACCTACGAAAGGCCCCGCTCGACGAGACCTAGGCCAACTGCTTCTCCATCTCGCTCCAGAAGAAGTAATCGTTGCTGTTCTCGGGATATCGCCGGACCTGCTCCTCCAGCACCTCCAGGAAGTGCTTCACCCAGAGCCCGGTTTCACCCTTCTCAGCGGCGTCTCTCGGGACGTGGAACGCCGGGCGGAACTCGATGTGGTATCGACCGTCGGGCTCCATCCGGCAGAAGACCATGACCACGGGCGTCCCGGTCATCGCGGCCAGGACAACCCACGTCGTCGAGAACCGCATCTCTCGGCCGAGGAACGTCGCCGGCTCGGTGAGCTGGCCCGTCCATCGGACGTCGCCGGCGAGGTACAGGATCATCCCCGCCTTGACCGCCCTCGCCGCGCGGAGGATCGAACTGGCCGAATCGGCCGCCGCGCCCTTGCGCGAGATGAAGAGCTTGTCCTGACCGAGCGGGCCATCCGTCTCGAAATGGCGCTGCAAGTAGCGCGAGATGTGCCGAGGGCGCTCCATGTAGAAGCGGACCGGCAGCCCCTGCCGAAACAGCCAGTGCGCCGGCAGAAGGTGAGCACCGAAATGGCTCGCCAGCATCAGGCAGCCACGGCCCTCGGCCAGCGCCGCGTCGAGATGCTCACGCCCCTCGACCGTGAACATCGCCCTTGCGCGTTCATCCTTCACGCCGTCGAGCAGCAGGTCCCGCGTCCGCCAGAGGACATGGTTCCCCGCCAGCTCCCGGCTGACGCCGTGGATGTCCCACCGGCATCCGAGCGTCTCCTGGCCCCGCTCGACCGCCTGGCGGAACTCGCCCCGGAGCCGGCCCGAGAGCCGGTACTCCATCCGGCCGAACCCCGAGAGAAACCGCGAGGCCCGCGGCAACGGGAACGCCCGGATCATCGGCAGCCAGAACCGCAGGAAACCCTTGCGGATGTTGAGCCCTCGTCGTTCCATCGACGACTCCCCCACGCCCGATCCCGGACGGAACGTTCTCGGCCGATCATCCCCGGAGACGGCCCCCACCGCGACGGGACGGTCGGGCCTCAGGCCGGCGGGCCGTTCGATTCCCTTCGATCGGCCAGGTACGCCGCCAGGTCGGCGACGCGGCACAAGTTTGGCACATCATCCTCCTCGATGACAACGTCAAATTCATCCTGAAGCTGGAGGATCAGCCCGACCAGGTCCAGCGAGTCGATCGCCAGGTCCTCCACCAGCCGCGTCTCCGGCCCGATCGGCACCCGCCCAGGGATCTTGGCCGCCTTGCGGATGACGTCGACCACCTCGTCGAACAGTTTCGGTGCGGTGAGGGTCGGTGTCATGCGGAGATCCTCCTGAGAACCAGGGCGTTGTTGGTGCCTCCGAACCCGAAGGATGCGGAAAGCACGCGATCCAGCCGGGCGGGGCGGGCCCGGTCAGGGACGTAATCCAGGTCGAGTTCGGGGTCGGGGCGATGGTTGATCGTCGGCGGGATGACCTGCTCCCGTAGCGCCCGGACCGAGACCGCCGCCTCGATCGCCGAGGCCGCCCCGAGGCTATGCCCCAGCGCCCCCTTGATCGAGCTGATCGGCAGCCGAGCGGCCGACGCACCGAAGACTTCCTTCAGGACCTCGGTCTCCACCTTGTCGTTCAACACCGTGCTGGTGCCGTGGGCGTTGTAATAATCGATGTCCGATGGATCAAGCCCGCCTCGACGCAGAACCTCGGTCAGGCATCGGGCGATCCGGTCGCGGCAGGGCATCGCCATGTGGTGGCCGTCGTGATTGGTCACCCAGGCGACGAGTTCGGCCTGGGGCTCCAATCCAAGCCGATCCACGGCCGCCTCGGTCGCGAGGACCATGGCCCCGGCGCCCTCGGCCAGAACGAACCCAGCGCGGTCGCCGCTGAACGGCCGACTCGCCTGCGAGGGGTCGGCCTCGGACCGGTCGCCGGTCCTCTTGCCGAGGAGGGCCTTCATCGTGGCGAACCCGTTGACGACCGCCGGCGTGAAGGCACTTTCCGAGGCCCCGCAGACCGCCAGGTCGGCCTCGCCGGCCCTGAGGAACATCGCCCCGAGCACGACGGCGTGGCCGCCCGAGGCGCAGGCATTGGCCGGAGCGGCTCCGGGACCGTAGATCCCGAGGGCCTGGGCGACCTGCCCGGCCGTCTGGTTGATGATCATCGCCGGGACGAGATAGGGGCTAACGGCCAGGCTCTTGCGACGGGCCATCTTCGCCTGCTCGACCTCCAGCAGGTCGAGCCCGCCGAAGGCCGATCCCATCACGATCGCCGCCCGATGCGGGTCGAGTCCCATTTCGGGTCGGTCGAGTTTCGCATCGGCCCAGGCCGCCCGCGCCGCGGCCATCCCAAGGTGGAGGAACCGCGCTGAGAGCTTCGCGATGGAGGGGTCCTCCGACTCGGTCCCCGGGCCGAAATCGTCCACAATCCCCCCGATGTCCTGGAGATACGAATCGGACGTCAGCGCCTCGTGGCGACGGATCCCCGACCGGCCCTCGACCAGCCCGCGCCAGGTCGCGTCCATATCGCGCCCCAGGCAGGTGACCGCAGAGTGCCCGACGATGAAGATCCGATCCGCCATTCCGACCTCCTCGATCGCGTCATCGGCCCGGATCGTGACACGCACGATCGTTGCCGAAGGCGCGGGGAATGTCTCCGCCTTCCAAAAGATCGGCATGACCGGACCGGCCACTTGAATCGATTTTGCCGGCAAGGTCGGCTCGTGGCCATGTGCGATTGCAGAAAGACGCCGTTGCCGAGGTCATCAAGACAATCGGTAGGAAGTGTAGGAAGTCACCGTAATGAGCTTTGACCTTGAAAATCGGTAGGTGCCCTGACCGCTGAACGTCTCACACACGCATTGAAAAAGATCGAGGTTCGATCTCGCCTGTACGCATGATTTGCTGATTTTGACCGTCAAAAACCATCAGGGCTGGACCTGCTGGTTGGAGGTGATGTTCCCGCGGCGTGGATTGTCGGCTGGAGCCGGCATTCGGAACCACGATGGGCTGTCGATTGCGAAGGAGGGACCGATCGCCCATGTAGGAGGGAGCTCCTGCTCCCGACCCGGACGAAGCCCAAGGTATCGCGAAAATCGCCGGCTGGAGCCGGCTCCTACAAGGGCCCCTGCGGGAAGGACACGAGGATCAGCCCATGTAGGAGGGAGCTCCTGCTCCCGACCCGGACGAAGCCCAAGGTATCGCGAAAATCGCCGGCTGGAGCC
>DAHZZC010000667.1 GCA_027435495.1 Planctomycetales bacterium | reverse complement strand
GAGCGGGCTCTCCCCTCCGTGATGGACGAGCTTGAGAAGGAACTGGTCCGGCATGGGCTTGAGGACGAGCGCATCACGGTCCGGATGACCGGGTGCCCGAACGGGTGCGCCCGTCCGTACAACTCCGACATCGGGCTGGTCGGCCGTGCAGCGCATGTCAACAAGGACGGCACCCCGGGACCCGGCAAGTACACCATATTCCTGGGCGGCCGCGCGATTAACGACCGGCTCAACGTCGAGTACAAGGACTACGTCCCCTACGATCGAATTGTTGAGGAGCTCCGGCCGGTCTTCGCCCGCTTCAGGGTTGAGCGAATCGATGGCGAGACCTTCGGCGATTTCTGCGATCGCCTCGGCGTTGAGGAACTGGCCCGGTCCGACGTCGCCGAACTGGACCCGGTCGGATGACGATCACCGAGGCGGAATTCTCGAAGCTGGCCGAGGCCGCGCGACTTGGCGCATCGCGGGCCTATTGCCCGTACAGCCGTTTCCGCGTTGGAGCAGCAGTTCTCTCAGGCGACGGCCGGATCGCCTGGGGCGGCAACGTCGAAAATGCTTCGTATGGACTGACGAGCTGCGCCGAGCGGAATGCCGTGTTTCGGGCGGTCGCCGATTCCGAGCGTCCAATGACCATTCGTGCGGTGGTCATTTACACGCCCACTCCCGAGCCGACCGCCCCCTGCGGGGCCTGTCGGCAGGTGATCAACGAGTTCGGTCCGGACGCCGAGATCCGGGCCATCTGCGACGGACCCTGCGTGCTCTCGTATCGGCTCCACGAGCTGCTCCCTGTGGCCTTCGGTCCGGGGAACCTCGCCGGTCCAGGCGCCTGAGCGCCACAGGGATCGGCGAGGAGTCGCACGGGACCGATCACCGGGCGCCTCGGCCCGCGTCACTGGTGGACCGGCTCCCCGAGATCGAGTCTGTGACCCGGTCCCAGGCGTCCCTGGTGGCGTGCTTGGCCTTCTCCCAGGTCAGCCGAGAGTTGGCCTTGGCCGATTCCCAGCCCTTCTGGATGTCCGCCTCGGCCTGGTCCCACGTCCGGTCGTGATACCGGCTCCGCGCCTCCCAGCCATGTCGGTAGGCGGGGGCGTAGTCGCCCTCGTAGCTGTACGACTGGTCGAAGTAGGAACGATTGGCGTAATTCTCTCGCCAGTAGGTGTCCTCGTTGGTCGGGTCGATCGACTCGGCAACGCCCTTGCCCGCGAGACCGCCAGCGATCCCGCCAAGAACGGCCCCGGCGACCGTCCCAACCGGCCCGGCCGCCGCACCCGCCGCAGCGCCCGCCGCTGCCCCGCCGACCGCCGTTCCCACTCCCACGCCCACGGGATGGGCACCAGGTGCCCCAGTGATCGGGTCGGGATTCGTATCTCTGTGGATCGTCGTATCGGTCGTCATCTCTCGTGCCATGATGGTCTCCTTCTCGAGAGGTGGGCCGCAGCCCAGCTTGTTTCCGGAGAAACCGACAAGGACCTCTCGAAGCAAAAGAGATGCCGTCCCGATGATGGACGATCGACTCAGGAGGCGTCCTCGTCGGCGGCCGAGAGTGGACGCGCCACAGCTTCCAGCGAAGCCCCCTCGGCGTCGACCCCGAAGAAGCAGACGACCGCAACCGTCGCCAGCAGCAGACCCGAGGCCGACAGATAGCCGTAAAACGTGTACTGACGCGAGCCCGTCCCGACCAGGTAACCGAAGAACGACGGTGCCACTGTCCCGCCGAGCAGCGTCCCGGCAGCGAAGAAGAGTGCGATCACCATCCCTCGCAACTCGACCGGGAAGATCTCGCTCACGGTCAGGTAGGCCGCGCTGGCCGCCGAGGACGCGAAGAAGAACACGAGGGCCCAGAGGATCGTCTGGGTCGTGGCTGTGAGAGTCTCGGCGGCAAACAGGTATCCGGCCAGGGCCAGCAGCACGGCCGAGATGGAGTAGCTCGCCGCGATCATCACCCGTCGCCCGATAGTGTCGAAGAACCGGCCCAGGGCAACCGGACCGAGGAAGTTGCTCAGGGCGAACGGAATGAGGTACAGGCCGGTCCGATCCGCGGCCACGTCGAAGAAACGATTAAGAACCAGCGGGAAGGTGAAAAACACCCCGTTGTAAAGGAATGCCTGCGAGATGATCATTGCCAGCCCGAGCACCGTCCGGCTGGGGTAGGTCTTCACCATCACCGCAGCTAACTCACCAAAGCCGACCGGGCCGCGAGGGCGGATCGTGATCGAGCGGCCCGGAGGAGGGAGCTTTGCCGTGCCCGGTATCTGCTCGATCGTCTTCTCGATCTCGGCGACGACCCGTTCGGCCTCCTCGGGATGGCCATGAGTGAGGAGCCATCGAGGGCTCTCGGGAATCGAATCACGCAGGAAGATGATCACCAGCCCAAGGGCGGCACCGATACCGAAGCCCAACCGCCAGCCGATGTTCACGGGGAAGATCGATCGATCCAGAAGCAGCAGGCTCGCCAGAGATCCGACGGCCGCCCCAACCCAAAACGTCCCGTTGATTGCGAGATCGGCCCAGCCTCGAACCCGGCCTGGTATCAGCTCGTCGATTGCCGAATTGATCGCAGAGTACTCGCCGCCGATAGCAGCGCCTGTGAGAAACCGGAATGCCGCAAAACTGGAATGGTTCCAGGAGAGTGCCGTAAGGAATGCCGAGGCGAGATAGAGCCCCAGCGTGACCGTGAAAAGCTTCTTCCGGCCGAGCCGATCGGTCAGATAGCCGAAGACCAGGGCGCCGATCACAGCGCCAGCCAGGTAGGCCGAGTTTAGCATCGTCACCTGGAGCGCCGTGAAATGCAGAGTGTCCTTTTCCTCGAGCACCGCGCCAAACGAGGCAACCATCGTGATCTCGAGACCGTCGATGATCCAGGTGACGCCGAGCGCGACGACCACCAGCCAGTGCCATCGGCTCCATGGCAGTCGGTCCATCCGAGCAGGAACGTCTGATCGAAACGTCCCTGCTTTCTCCGCAACGACGGCGACGCTCACATCCCACCCCCTTGGATCGTCTGCTTCGTATCGAACTATCGAGGTGAGCCTCAAAGCAAACGACATTCCAGACGCCCCGCCCCGATCCGCGGTTCGACGCATCAATGGCACGCAAGTTGCAGATAACCGGGGTCGGGAGGTAGCAAAGCCATGAAGACACGTCCCGAGATCGCTGTAACCCTTTCGGATGAATTGCTCGAGAGTCTCCGGGCTCAGGCGGAAGAGCTGAAAGTGCCGCTCAAGTGGCTCGTGGCCGGGCTCATTTGCGACACGCTCGAGGCCAAGGACGACTCGCACGTCGGCCAACCTGGCCGGCCGACGCGGCATGTCGCCTGATCGAGCGCAGGGTCTGATCCTTTCGCACACTATCTCCGCCGTCGACTCCCTGTCGATCACTGGAGATAAGTACTCCATTCGGATGGAAACCCTGGACAGAGAACCGGACGTCTGACGCCCTGGAGCCCCGACCGATGAAGCAGCCGAACATCGCCGTCTACGGATCGCGGCAGTGCCCAGATACGACTCGCGCCTTGAAGTGGCTCGACTCCGAGCAGGTCTCATACGAGTTCAAGGATCTGGATGAGTCTCCCGAGCTCGATGACTACGTTGCAGACCTGAACGAAGGCAAGAGGGTGATCCCGGCGATCCAGATCGACAACGAGATTCTCATTAATCCGACCGACCAGGAACTGGCCTCGGCCGTGAAGCAGGCTGCCGCGGAGCGGTCCTGATGCTGCTTTTCCATTCTGCCTGATCCATTCTTCATCGGGGCCGGAGTCCCTGCTCTCATCGTACGAGCGGGCGCCGGCCCCGATCGCGTTTCGATATCCCGCATCGAAATACCTTAACTCGTCTGCGCCAAATCGTCCGTGAGGTCGAGGTGCCGATATTCGAGCAATGGAAAGAGCGTGGGAAAGAGTAGACTCGGAACGACATGAGCGCCGCGCTGAGGCACCTTGATCCCCTCGAAGATTAGCCTCGTGACCTTCGTCCGCCTGGGCAACGGCTGATCTCCCGTGGGGCTCGGCAGCGAGTCCTGTCGATATTCACCTTGATGGGCCCCGTCGCTCACACGTTTCTCCAATTCACATGAACGCTCTTACTTCGGCCCTCGCTCGATCGTCGCCCGGGTTCCGAAGCGAATATGCAGATTCGCGTGGCCGGCGTATTTGTCGCCGTAGATCGCACGGACGATTGCCCAGTCGAGCACGATCGAGGTAACCGCCGCGATCAGGCCGAGGACAATCAGCCGGGTGAAACGAGGACGCTCGGCTTCCTTCGCTTCGGGTGCCAGACGGTCGAGCGGAGGCCAGCCGACGACCAGCGCGGTGCAGACCAGCGAGACGGCTCCGATGACCCATTCGGTGACGAGTCGAGGAGCCGTGAAGTGGACCAGTGCTCGCTCAAAGTTGCCGATAACCAGCCAGGCGAGGAGCCCAACGAAGAGGAGTTGTCCCCGGCCGATCGCGGTCGATGGGACGATCGCGAGCGGCCGGCGTGCGTGTCGGGCCATCAGCGTCAGGAGCGTCAGGGCAATGAGGAAATAAGACAGGTCGAACCAGGCCGCGGTCGAGAGCCCCGCCATGCTCTCGGGCATCGCTCCGACGCGGACCCATTCGCCCGCGTTCTTCCTCAGGTTCAGATAGGTGATCGCCAGGACGACGAAAGCCAGCGCGGGGGCTGAAGTCGAGCGAGGGTCGTTCTCGATGGGAGGCGGAGCCGACCTTGCCAGCGGGGCCATCGCGGCTGCGAGGGCCAGGCCGTTGAACAGGCCAGTGGTCTGTTCAAGGATGCTGTGCCAGTTGGTCTCATAACCGCAGGTAACCTCGACGAGTTTGAGCATCGAGGCCGCGGCAAACCCAATCCCGCCGAGAAATCCGCAGATCATCCCCGCGCGGGCGGCCGGGGCCATCCCCATCCGAGAGAGCCACCAGAGGGCGCCGACGGTCATCCCCAGGCACCCGGACCAGTTGTCGCCCCGGGGAGGCGTCATCCGAAGCCCCAGTCCCAGAACGAGGATTCCGAACCCGGCCCACCACCCGATTGACATCGCCAGGACCAGCCCCGTCGTGGGATCGACGCGACGCCGGATTCCCGAGGCCAGCACTCCGCCGAAAATGGCGAGTGTCGCGGCAAGCCAGTCGGTGTCATACCAGTTGAGGTTGACCCCGCGCGACTCCAGTTGGGGCGTTAGCCAGGCCCCTTGCAGCCACCAGAGCCCAAAGACGATCGAGACGGGCAGGATCAGGTCGGCGAGGAAGCGTCGCGGTGCCGTGACGGCGATCGCCGTACCGGCCCCACCAGGCGCAGCCCACAAGAAGCCGATCACGAAGAGACATGCGAAGCCATAAAGGACGCTCGGCGAATCGCCCGAGTGCGTGTAGGCGACGACCTGCATGTAGGACATGCTTCCACCGAACGACCACCCAAGGGCCCCCAGCAGTGCCATCTCGGAGAGGCGCGCGTGCCAGTCGCTTCGGCCCGACATCAGGCCGATGGCCATCGCGGCAAGAGCCCCGGGTATCATTGCCCCATATTCGTGACCGAAGTTGCCTCGGATGCCCCATCCGATCCAAAGCGAGATCGCTGCCGCGAGGAAGAAACCCCATCGATTAACCGGCTGATCGCTCGTCACCATCCCGCCTCCCATTTGGGCCTCGATAGCCGTCTGAACCCCTTTTTCGATGGACTTGATCGGCCCTCCCGACTCTAATGGATATCATGAATCGGAACGATCCCCCTGCACCCGGTTCGTCGGGCCCGTTCGGGACCAAAGGCCCCAAACCTCCCGAGGGCGAGGAGACAGTAATGAGCCGCATTTTCGCCATCGATCGATTGGGGCCTGGGCCGGCCAGCGAGGCCGAGACAAGACCAGCCGTCGCTTCTTCCCTTGCGACATTCGGAGCCTGGATGGTAGGGCTGGGCGCTATCCGGATGATTGGTGAACTGTTCGCCTCCATCGTCCACTATCAGGAAGCCCAGGCCGCGGGACTGAACGCGGGGCAAGGGTGGCTCGGACCCCTCATCAACGATCCTCCGACGAACGTGGTTATCTACACCTGGCCGATGGCTCTCGGTATTTGGATCTGGTATTCGCGGACGCGTGAACTGGTGCGGGCCGCCGCCTTGACGCTCCTGATCCTCTCCATCGGCGGGGCGCTGGCGACTCTGGCCGACTGGAACCCAGGCGCAGGCTCTCACTTTCCCCTGGGCTCGTTTCGGCTGCCGAAACACGGATGGGATCATTTCTCGATGATCACCTGGGCCGCGGCGGTCGCAGGAGCGACTCAGCTCGCGACGGAGCTGATGCTCGCGATTGTGGCGCTCTGGCTGGCGGGTCGCGGCGTGGGTGAAACGGCGGGCGCAGGGCTGGTGCCCACCGAGACCGGCACACGATCCCAGGCTGGCCGGCTGGCGCTCTACGCTACGGCGGCTTTCCTCGCTTTGACACTCCGTCTGCCCGCTAGCTCGGTCTTCGTTGAGATGCTTGCTCATTCGCCGACCATCCGAGCGTTCCTGCTCCGCGACGATTTCGCGCGGATTCAGGCTGCCGCAAGGAGGGCACCCCGAAGCGTCTCCAACTGGGTCGTGCATGCCAGGACCCTCCTCGACGACGGAGAGCGTGCCTGGTACGAGCACAAATACCCTGAATCGGCGGCCATTTATCGGAAGCTCGTCGCCCAGATTGAGGCGACTCCCACCGCTTCGATGGACGCGCTTGAGCGTCGGTTTGTCGGCCAGGTTCTGAATAACTGGGCCTGGTTTCTCGCGACCTGCCCGCGGGAAGAACTGCGAGACCGCGAGGCCGCTGTGAAGTATGCCCAGCAATCGCTGGATCTCGGACCCAACGAAGCGGCGACCTGGAACACCCTCGGTGTCGCTTACTTCCGGCTCGAGGCATGGGACGAGGCCCTCAGCGCCTTCTATCGGTCGATGGACCTGAGCGACGAGGGCAGCAGCGCCGACTGGTTCTTCCTGGCGATGATCCACAAGCGTCTCGGCCATGAGGCCCGGGCCATTGAGTGGTACAACAAGGCAACCCGGGCCATCACCGCCGGTGACCCGCAACAGTACGACGAACTCTATCGCTTTGAGACAGAGGCCGCGGCCTTGCTCGGGCTGCCGAAGCCCGAACCGCCGCGCGCTCCCGTCTTCCGCCGATATCCGGGCCGTCGTTCGTCGTCGAACAATGCTTATCCTGGTCGACACAGCAGGGGTGAGTACATTCCCTGGCCTGGGCCTACTGTCGATGCGCCCCGGTCGGGCGACTGGCCCTCGATGATCCCCGGCCCCGTGTATTGACCGCGACGCCCTGGGTGGCCGAGGCCCCCGGCTTTGTGGCATGCGCTGAGACCGTTTCGTGTTGACGAGGTCGAGCGATCCGAGGATACTCCCCGTCCCGAGGAGAATAGCTCGTACGGGGGAGAGGCCCGGCCCTCGCCCTCGCGTCCATGCCGGGCCATGCGGAGTTCGACCGCCGTCGAAGCGAACCGCGGCCCCCAATCCGATTGACAGGGATGTCATGCGCCAGGCTGCTACCATTGCGTTGCTTGTCCTCTGCGCGGTCCCGAGCGGATCGTCGAGGGGAGACAATCCCTCAACGAGCGAGCCGGCGGCCGTCATCCAGGCCCAGGAACGTCTCCGATCCGGGGATCGCCGGGGTGCCTTGATTCTGCTGGAAGATGCCTTGCTCGATGGCCCGGCTGGCGACCGGCCCGCCGTCGTGGATCTCCTTCGTAGGTCCTACTCCGAGATGGCCCGAGACGCCGAGTCCGTGGGCAACGTGGCGGCGGCGGCCGAGTACCGAGAGAACCTCGCGATCCTTGAGCGAGCCCATCCGTCCCCTCGACCGGCCGATAGGCCCCAGGGCGAACCGATCCGTCCCAGGCCGCCGGCTCCCGTCGCGGCTCCGAAGCCGCCGGGGGAAACGGCGCAGCCTGATCCCATCGTTGGGTCGGGTCTCGGATCGATCAAGGCGCCCTCCCTCGGCAAAGGACCGCTGACCACCGCTCCGCCTCCCGAGCTTCGCGAGCCTGTCTCCAGCGCGAGCCTGCCGGAGCCGGTCCACCTGCCCATCCCCCAGAGCCTGCCGGAGCCCGCTCCGATGCCGGCGATACTGGCCGGGCCAGGACTTCCGAAAAGCGATTTGGCCGTCATCCCCGCAGGGATTCCGACTCCAGATCGGGACGGCAACTCCAGCCTCCTGGAGGTCGTGAACCCAGGCAAGTCGATCGGCGCGGCCCCATCCCCCGTCCCGGCCGCGACGTCCTCCTCGACGCTGACACCACGACCGGTCCAACCGTCGCCGATCGTCCAGGAGCCCGCGACAAGGCCCGCGCCCGCTCTGCCAGTCAGGCCCGACGATCTTGCCGACGCCGACCGACTCTTCCGTGCCCAGGACTTCGACGGCGCCGGCAAGCTCTATGCCGGGCTTGCCGCGCGCAAGGCCTTGCCCGATGAACGCAGGCCGCACTGGGCCTATTGCCGGATGAAGGCCGTTGTCCGTCGGATCAACGCCAATCCGAGATCGATGCGCGAGTGGGACGCGATCGAGGCCGAGGTGCGAGCCATCCAGCAACTCACGCCGAAGAACTGGTACGGCGAGTACCTGATGAACCTGGTTACCGAGACCCGGCGATCGCGACGCCGACGCTCCCCGTCGGCGGGGAACATGGTCGTCCGAGGCTCCTCGCCCGATGGACCCGAGCCGGCCATCCAGCCGCCCGGTCGCCGTCGTCCGCTCCCGTCTCGAGCGGCGCCGTTCGCGGCACCGACGACGCCACCCTCGCCTACCCTGCCCTCGGCTCGGGATCCGTCTCTGATACTGCCCGGGAGTCTGGCACTCCCCGATTCCGATGGCACCGCGCCGGCGGACGCCGCGATGGCTCCAGGGGCGTCGAATGCGGGTCGATGGCAAGTCCACGAGTCGCCCAACTTCCGGGTCTATCATCACAACCGGAGACTGGCCGAACAGGCTGCCGAGGTCGCGGAATCGGTCCGGACGGCGCAGGCTCGCCGATGGGGAACGGCGGCGACGCAGTCGAATTGGACGCCTCGGTGCGACCTCTACCTCTACCCAACCGGCAAGGACTTCGCCGAGGCGACCAGCCAGCCAGAGACCGCGCCTGGGCTTTCGACGATCTCGAACGACGGATCGCGCGTGGTCGCCCGTCGGATGAGTCTCCGGGCCGACAACCGGCTTTTGCTCACCGCGACGCTCCCGCACGAGGTCACGCACGTCGTCCTGGCCGACCTCTTCGCGGCGCAGCCGATCCCGCGATGGGCCGACGAGGGACTCGCGGTTCTGGCCGAGCCTGAGGCCGAACTTCAGCATCGGGAGGCCGATCTGAAGGGTCCGCTCGACGAGGGCCGCGTCTTTGAAGCCGGCCGGCTCCTGGCGATGGACTACCCCGACCCGAAGGACTGGCGACTCTTCTACGCCCAGAGCGTCTCGATGACGAGGTTCCTGGTCGAGCAGGGACCGTCCGCGCGGTTCATCCAGTTCCTTCGCGAGGCCCAGCGAATGGGGACCGAGGCCGCACTTCGCGACGTCTACCAGATCGAGGGTGTCGCCGCCCTCCACGAGCGATGGCTCGATTACGCCCGGAAACAGGCCGGCACCGAGATCGCCTCGACTCGCGACGCGGACCATCAACCCGGTCACACGCGGCGGGATTGATTCGGATGCAATCTCGATTTGAGAACATGAAGAGAAATACGCGCCAGATCTCGTAGATCCATCGCCGACCTGGGATACCACCTGGGTTTGGAAAAACAAGCTCATGAAAGTGGGCTCGGCGGATGGCTTGAGAGCTTCCTCATCCTTTCACGGAGTTCGTACGCTCCGACTCGCTAAGGTCGTCGACGACCTCCTCCGAGGTCGTGCCATCGGGGCCATGCCGTATGAGCCAGCCCCGTGCGATTGGAGCGAGACCGATCGGCCGCAAAGCCTCGGCGGCGAAGAGGAGCCGGAGCCTCTGACGGCTCGGGGAGCATCGAGCATCGGCGAGGACGATGAGGTTCCATCGCCCCTCGGGATCGCGGAAGGCCAGATCGGCAGAGCCCTGGTAGACGGCGCCGGAGGATCGATCCAGATCGCCTCGGGTGAGGGTGAAATCCAGGTCGTCGCGGAAATCGGAGCTGGAGCCCTGAGCCGAGGCGCGGAGGGTCTGGAAGACAGAGAGCGTGTCGAGGGCATCGAGCCGACGGACCGCCTCACGAATCAGGCTCGGGCCCGCGGCCGGGACCTGTCTGGAACCCGCTTGCGTGGCCAGATCGTAGAAGGCCGGCGGATCGGGTCGGCGCCATTGCGGGTCGCGAACGACCGAGCGAACGAGGGCGTCGATCCGGGCGGCGCGAGGGGTGAGTTCCCGTGCGGGAGCGAGGTCCACGAACCGAGAGGATCCGGCTTCGAAGGTCGGCTCGGTCGCGGTGGGGAAACCGGCTCTTGTGATCGCATCGGCGATGGCGATGATCGGCATCCTGGGCGAAACGGCGTCGACTGGGGCGCTGGTCTCTCGGTCAGCAGGCGGTGGCATCAGGTGAACGAAGACCTCGGGCGGCGGTCCAGGATCGTCGGGATCGCGAGGGATGCGGAAAACTCCGGTCCGTCGATCGAACCGCTCGTCGAGCAGCCGCATCGCGATGGAGGACGACCGGACCGGCTCGTTCGGCCCAAGACCAGCCGAGAGGATCAGGGCGTCGCGCGCCCGGGTCGCTGCGACATAGAAGAGACGGAGCGACTCCTGCTCGTCCTCGATCTGTTCGAGGGTTCGATACGCGCGATAGACGGGGTCGTCGGTCTCGGGTTCGGGCTGGGCCTCGCTCGGATCGGAGACGACCCGGGGCGGGCGAACGATCAGGCCCAGGTCCGACCGACAGGCAACGAGCGGGCTCGGGGTCTGAGAACCGCGGGCAAGGTCGGGCAGGACGACGATCGGGAACTCCAGCCCCTTGGCCTGATGGATCGACATCAGGCGGACGCTCGCGCCGGCCTCGTCCGTGGTCGCCGCCTGCTCCTCACGCGGCTCCTGCTCCAGGTCGGCCCGGAGCCGGGCGACGAAGTCGGCCAGCGTGAACCCGCCCTGTCGGTCGAAGTCGCGTGCCAGGCGGACGATCTTCCGCGTGTTGGCGAGCTTGCGGTCGCCCAGGAACTCGCAGACGACCGCTGCTTCGAAGCCTGATTCCTCCAGGATCTGGGAGACCAGACGTGCCATCGGTTGTCGATCTTTTTGGGCACGCCATCGGGCAAGTCGTTCGACGGCTCTCGATGCGCGGGCGCGATCGGTCGAGGTGATTCGATCGACCTCGCCGAGCCGGTAGAGGCCCGTGGTCAGGCCGCCGTCGGGGAAGCTCGTCGAGAGGCGAAACAGGCCCTCGTCGCTCACGCCGAAAAACGGACTCCGCAGGGCACCGGCCATCGCGACCTCGTCGAACGGGTCTTCTACCACGGAGAGCAGGTTGATCACGTCGTGGACCTCCTGCTGCGCGTAGAAGGCAGAGCCTCCGATCGTGTGATAGTCGAAGCCCTCGTCGGCCAGGGCGGATTCGTACGGCCAGAGGTCGGTCATCGCGCGGAAGAGAAGGGCCACGTCGCCCGCGTGCGCAGGGCGGACGGCGCGGGTCGCTCGGTCGAGGATCGGCCAGCCAGCGTCGAGCCGCTCGCGCAGCCGGCGTGCTATGCAGCGCGCGTCGATGATCCTTCTTTCATGAACCGATCGTTTGACCGGTCTTACGTCTTCCGTTTCCTCCTCGCCCGACTCGAAGTCGGGCCAGAGGAACTCGACGGTTGGGCGGCAGGTGTCGGCCGGTCGGATCGGGCGGAGTCGGTGATCGGAATCGGGCTCGACGAAGCAATCACCGAAGAGGGCGTTGACGAAACCGATCACGCCCGGGACGCTCCGGAAGTTCTCGGTGAGTCCGAGCCGGCCGGGCTCTGGGAACTCGCCGCGCCACTGGCGAAAGATCAACGGCTCAGCACCCCGAAATCGGTAGATTGATTGTTTGACGTCGCCGACGACGAACAGCCGGCCGCTCAGGAAGCCCGAACCGCCGAGCAGGCGGAGGACCTCGCCCTGGATGGCGTCGGTATCCTGGAACTCGTCGACCAGGACGAAGTCGACCGGGCTCGGGCCGTCCTCGGCCCGGGCGGCCAGATCGGGGTGATCGCGGAGGAGATTCCTGGCGCAGATCAGGAGGTCGTCGAAGTCGAGGCCGCGGCGAGCGCGCTTGAGCCGGTCGTGTTCGGCACGGGCGGCCAGGGCCAGCCTGGCGAACCGCAAGGTCTGTTCGGCCGTTGCGACGAGCGAACCCGAGTCGGACCAGTTCATCGCCGGTTTGAGTTTATTGTCGATATGTTCGCGTAGCTCCTTGAAGGCATCGCGGATCGACGCATGAATTTCGGCCGAGGGCCACGACGGCGCCCGAGGGAGGTCCTGCACGCGGAGGAGCGAGACCAGTTCGTCGAGCCGGTCGGACGGGCTCGGCGGAGCGCCGGGGTCGAGTTGACGGAGGGCGTCGAGGAGGGTGAATCGTCGCTCGGCGATCTTCGGATGGTCGGAGACGAGGTCCCTCAAAAGGCAGCGGCAGGGCTCGACGAGCGACTGCGCCCGATCGAGCAGCATCGGCCAGAGCCGGTCGTCGGCAAGGGCTCGCCATCGGGCGGCGATCTCAGACGGGTCTTGCTGCGACCAGGATTCCAGGTCGACGGCGCGGAAGGTGAGCAGGCGGCCGAGGGCCTCTCGGATCTGGGCGAGACCGTGGTCGGTTCCCAGGTCGATCAGGTCGAGGTCCCGAGTCGCGAGGAGCTTCCGGATCGCGACACGGACGGCCTCGTCGCGGAGGGAGCCGGCGATCGACTCGTCGAGGATCGCGAACTCGGGATCGACTCCGGCGAGCATCGCGTGCCGGCGGATCAACCGGGCGCAGAACTCATGGAAGGTTCCGATCGGTGCGGCGTCGAGCCCACGGAGGACGGCCCACCATCGCTCGCGGTCGAGGGAGTCGGCGGAGTCGAGCCCGGCCCGGCATCGGGCCCGGATACGCTGCCTCAGCTCGCGGGCGGCCTTCTCGGTGAAGGTGAGCGCGACCAGAGCCGCGAGCGGACGGCCGCCCTCGTCGTCCAGCGCCGCGAGAAACCGTTCGGTCAAAACGGTCGTCTTGCCACAGCCGGCGCCGGCGCTGAGCGCGACGCTCGCGCCAGGGACGCAGATCGCCTGGTGCTGCTGTTCGGTCAGGGAGACACTGGAGGCCGAGGCGCTCATCCCTGACCTCCCTTGCCTTTGGCTCGGGACGAGAGGATCGGTAGTTCGGGGGCGACGGGGCGATCGTGCTGTTTGGCCGCGAGTCGGGTCTGTCGGACGCGGCAGATGGCCCGGAAGTCGCAGAAGCCCTCGCAGCCGCGGACCTGTGAATCGACCACGAAGACCCCGCTCCGGAGACGGTCAACCAGTTCGCCGACGTAGTCCTCGATCGCTTCCTGAACGCGTTGCCAGTCCTCGAAGGCGATCGGTTTATACCCGTCCTCGCGGAGGGCCCAGTAGCCGACGTCGCGGAGGGTGCGCCCGTCGCCGGCCAGGCCGCTCCGCTCGACGGCCATCGCATAGAGCGGAAGCTGAAGCATCCGCGCCTGCCTCACCTCCTCCTTGGAGGGACCGTGTCCGCTCTTGTAGTCGATCACGCGGAAACCCGGCCCGTCGGGTCCGTCGACCAGATCAATCCGGTCGATCTTCCCCGAGAGACGGACCGCGCGCCGCCCCTGGCCGATCTCGAGGAACGGGAAGTTCTCGTCGTCGCCGAACGTCACCTCAAACGCATGCGGGACGGGCCTTGCCAGGGAACCGCCCTCGTATTGACGGTGCTGCACTCGATAAAGCTGAAGCGTCTGGATGAGTCGGCGCCGCTCGATTTCGGCCAGCCCCAACTCGACCTCGGAGACGTCGACCCGCTCGACTCGCGTCACCCGGTCGAGCGCCGCGCGATCGAGCCCGTCGAGGTCGTCGACCCCAGGGTTGTCTCGCCTCATCTGCTCGACCAGCTCCAGCATGTCATGGATCTTGCTGCCGCGCTCGGTGTGATCCTCGTCAATCTCGTCGCGACGTTCGGCCGGCTCGAGCTTCAACACATATTTGCAGAAGTACTGAAAGGGACAGCCGATGTAGGTTTCAAGCTGGCTTGCGGTGAAGAGATGCTCGGGCGGGAAGAGACCCGAGAGGTCGAGCACGACGTCTCCGTCCATCAATAGTCCATCGTACTCGCCGAACGGGGTACCTCGGAGGCGTCGCGAGAGGACGGAGAGCGCGGTCGCGACCCCGTCGAGGGCGCTTCGATGGGCGGGGTGCCGGAGAATCTCGGCGAGCGACTGAGACTCGCCGCGCGTCCGAGCCAGGGCAACGGCGCGGACGCGGCGGTCGGGCGGGGAACCGGCCAGGTCGGGGGCGTCGATCAGCGCGGGGTCGAGCCGAGTGATCGATTGGTGGCACGACGAGACGTCGGGCGAGAGCATTCCGATCAGTTCGTCGAGAAAGCCGGCTCGGAGGAGATCCTGGCCCTTGGCGTCGGTGGTTGGGTAGATGAAGACCATTGAAGAATCGGCCGATCCAATCGCGCGGAGAAACCTGAGCATTTCGCGCGAGTAGATGCGGCGGGTCTCGTCGTCGGGTCGATTGCCGGGGCGGATGGCCAGGAATCGCTCGACGGCATCAGGGGCGGGGAATGTCCCCTCGGCGAGGTCGGCCAGGATGATGTGGCCGGCGCGGGCTCCTTCGGCGTCGTCGAGAGTCGAGATGCGGACCGACGGGGACGACGCGGGGCATGGAGGGATGGTCACGTCGGATGCCAGGGCCTCGACATCCTTGACGAAATCGGACCACTTTCGCGGGGTCTCGCCCCGGCCGAGTTGGTTGAGCGCGTCGGCGCGATCTTCGAGAGACTCACGGAATCGGTCGAGTGCAGGGAGGTCCTCTCCGCGGCCGATCCCGAGCGATTCGGCGGCCTCGAACATTCGGTCCATCTGATCGGCGAACGGACGGGGCTCGTCGAGCCGTCCGAGGAGTTCAAAGAGGCGGTCGATCAGCTCGCGGGCGAGGCGGCCGCGGGCGGCCTTGAGGGTCGCGCCCTTGCCGTCGGATGCCCGACGATCCAGCCAGTTGAGCAGCGGCTCACGGCCTCGAAAGATGGACGATGTCTTCACGATGGATGCCGAGGCCGCCATCGAGAGCGGATCCGAGCCAGGCCAGCCAGGTTTCAGATGGCCATTCCGGAGGAGCCGGATCAGGCGGTCGGTCGACCAATCGTCGGTTGGAAGGCCGATCGCCAGCAGGAGGGCAGCGACCGCGGGATCACGAGCAAGGGGACGGGCAGCGTCGACCTGGATCGCGATGCCCCAGTCGCGCATCATCTCGACGGTGACCTCGGCCGGGTCGCTCCATCGTCGGAAGAGGACCAGAATCTCGTCGGCCGGAACGCCGCGATCGAGGCGGTCGCGGACTTCTCGGGCGACGAGACGAGCACAGCCCTCCCCCTGAGGAGCGCCTCGGATTGCGATCCCCTGTGAGGTTGCGACCGGGCCGCCGTCTCGGCGGAAGAGGCGACGTTCCAGCTCGCGGAGGCCCGAGGGCCGCCACAATTCCGGCTCGACGGCGACCTCGGCGAAGCCTCGCTTGAGGAGGGCGATGCGGGCACTCGCATGGGCCTCGTAGACCTCGGTCTCGCGGTCGCCGGACTCGTGGGCGAGGGTGACACGCACGGAGCCCGACTTTCGGATCACGTGGTCGAGGACCCGCCACCGGGCGGGCGTCGGGGCTTCCCAGTCGAGGAACGTGGCCTGGGCGATCGACGAGAGTGAGGCCGGCGGGTTCTGCGCAGCAAGGCGACGCGAGGCCCAGACGGCGAGCCCCGCCTCGTCCTCGGCGCCGAGTTTCTTCAAGAGCGCTCGATAGCGGAGGAAGAGGCCCCATTCCTCGGCCGCGGCTGGAGCCTCGGGCGGTCGGGAGCGTGCCGTCCTCTCGTCAGCGGTCCAGGCGGCGAGGCGTCGGCGGAGGCGTCGGCGGTAGCCGGGCCAGGTGAGCGAGGCGCCGATTGTGGGGAGTTCGCCGGCGCGTCGGGCCTGGCGCATCACCTCGAAGAAGATGGCCTCCGAGGCCGGGTCGGAGAGGATGGTCGGACCCTCGGCGACCTCAGCGCGCACGCGGGCCCAGAGGTCCGGCCAGCACCAGACCCGCGGCGATCGGCCCGATCGCGACCGGATCGCGAGCTCACGCCGGACCTGGTCTCGGGCCATCGGCGAGGCGACCAGCCAGAGCCCCGAGGGCTCGAGCGAGGCCCCTGCCATCGCCCGGTCACGGAGCCCCGACCCGTACGGCCCCGTCCACAGAACCCGATCGACCGGCATCAGTGAAGCCCCCCCGGGCTGCGATGGAGACCACAACCAACCCCATCAAGATCAAGTATACAGAAAAATACCAGATGCGCCCGGAGCGGACAACCCGGACCAGCCAGGCAATCGCCGCGTAGCCGACGATTCCGGCGATGATGGTGGCGACGCTGGCCTGGGCGACGTAGAGAGCGGTCAACGTGGAAGGGTGGACGTCTTTCAGCTCCTTGGCGGCGGCGCCCAGGATCGCGGGGACGGCGATCAGGAGGCTGAAGCCGACGGCCCAGGTGCGTGAGAGGCCCAGGGCCAGACCGGCGGCGATCGTCAGGCCGCTCCGGCTGACGCCCGGGAGCGGCGCGAACATCTGCGCGATCCCGATCAGAAGGGCGTCGAGCCAGGTGGTTTGCGCTGGTCCCCTGGTCCCCTCGCGACGGCTTAGCCAGGCGGTGAGCATCAGGACGACCGCCGTGACGAGGAATCCGATTCCGGCCACCGCGATTCCCTCGAACGCCTGGTCGATCCACTTCTTGAGGAAGAGGGCCAGCGGGATCAGCGGGCTGGTCGCGATCGTGGCCAGGATACCGACGCGAACGACCTCGGGACGTCGGTAGCCCTCGGGAACGTCCTCGGCGCCGAGGAGGCCGCGGAGCCCGGTCGCAATCGATCGACGGTAGTAGACGAGGATGGCGGCCGTCGTTCCGAGGTGGAGGATCACATCAAAGAACAGGTTATCGGCGCCCCGGCTTTGGGTGCCGGTCAGCCAGTCGAACAGATTCTGGGTGATGAGCAGGTGGCCGTCGCTCGAGATCGGGAGGAACTCGGTGATCCCCTGCACCACGCCCAGGACAATCGCCTTCAACCATTCGATCATCGGGATTTTCCAGGAAGGATTTCTGGTCAGAATCCAGCCATGCAGCATGACCCGCCAGGAGCGGATGACCGGCAGAATCGAAGGTCGTCCCCCATTCCTGGCAATCGCTGCCATCCTAATTTACGGCGCTTCCGCCTCGCCATTTGGGTTCGTTCGCGCCGATTTGCGAGCGGCGGGGGCGATCGACCCGGTTTTCGGCGCCGATTGAGTTTCGGCGCCGAAGCGCCGAACTGCCAGAATGGCAGGGTTGGGTTCGTTCGCGCTCTTCTGATGATCGCCTCATCGGGTCGCTCGGGTGCGGTTCGAGGGAAGCGTCTCTCAATTACAGAATCTACCGGCATGGATTATGGCGCCCGAGCGGGTCGAGGCAAATCGCAGCGAGAGATTCTGGGTTGGGTCATTGGGGTCGAACCGGTTGGGCCGATTAAGGGTCCTGTATGGCTGGTATCGAAGTTCATCGTTCAGGAGGTCCTCACTTGGAAGGCAACCGATGTCCGATGTGCGGGGCGATCGTGCCGGACGGGCTCATCCGGTGTCGCGACGCCTTCAATGAAGTCTGCGCGCGGGAGTATTCCGATCCCGGGTTCGGGGCGGTCCATCAGCTCACGGTCGATGCTTACGCGTTGCAGCACTCGGAGGAGCACGGCCCTCGGTCGAACGCCTTCCATCTGTCGAGGCTCGGCCGGCTGCTCGAACGGGGCGAGAGCCCGGCGCTCGGCCGTCGCCCGACCCGCGCGGCCGGCAAGGCGTTCGAGTCGCGCTATCGGGGCTTTCCGGTGCTGGAGGCGCCGGCGTCTCGGGGAGCACTAACCATCGCCGACGTCCACGGAGCCGAGGATCCCGACGACCACGCCCGACGGGTCTGGGCCTGGGCCCGGTCGGTCTGGGAAGCGTACCGCCCGCATCAGGTATGGGCCCGTGCGAGCATCGAGTCGGGGTCCTGACGCCCGACGGAAGTCCCTGGCCGCCTGGATGTTGCCGGAATGCAACATCCAGGGCCTTCCTTGCGTTCGGACGTTGGACCTGTCTGCTTCCGGCTCGTTATTTGCCCGGTATCCTGATGTGGGACGGCCATTCGACTGGACTCCCCACTTCATTCGCTTTCCGGGTCGTGAAATCCGGCTCGCCCAGACGCCTTGGACGGTCATCGGCCGTCCTCATCGGGATGCGCAGGCGGTCGTCGATAGGCGATCCGAGGAGATACGTTGGGTTGATTGCGTCCGCATCGCGCCCGAGGTGATCTGGGGCGATGGGGCCGATCGGTCCAGGACGATCCCTCTTCCACATCGGAGATCAACCATGAGGATCATCGAAGGATATGGCCGTCCCGCACGCCGACCGAGGCCGAAAGCCCGTTGGACTCGATTCGAATTCCAGCCCGGGACGATCGGCCTGGAGGATCGGACGCTGCTCAGCACCCTCACCGTCGTCAACGACGGGTCGAGCGGGCCCGGTTCGCTCGCACAGGAGATTTCGATAGCGGGCGCGGGCGATCGGATCGCGTTCGCGCCCGGGCTCTCGGGTCAGACGATCCATCTCTCGTCGCCGCTCACCATGCAAGGCGGTGTGACCCTCGACGGCGCCCCGGCCCATGGCCTGACGATCGTCGGCAGTTCGGGCGTGGCGATCGTCGACCAGGGGGGCAACCTGGTGCTTGACAACCTGACGATCGCGGGGAGCGTCCAGGTCGCGGGCGGGAATGCGGTGGTCCACGACTCCACGATCACCGGCGGGGTCGCCGCTCAGGGAGGCGGGATCTCGGTCATCGGCGGCAACCTGGAGATCAATCACAGCACCATCGCCGGCAACACAGCGATCCAGGGGGGCGGGATCTACCTCGCCGGCGGGAACCTGGAAATCAACCATTCGGAGATCGTGGACAACACGGCGGTCGGGGTCGCTGGTGGTGCCGGGTCGTCGGGCGGCGACGCGATGGGCGGCGGCCTGTATTTCGCCGGCTTTAACATGGAGATCAACCACACCGTATTCGTCGGAGACACGGCGATCGGCGGACAGGGCGGGAACGGGGCGGTTTCTTCATCGGTGTCGACCCCCGGCCAGAACGGCGGCGCCGGGGGCACCGGGATGGGAGGTGGAATCTTCGTCGCCTCGGCTCAGATGGTGAACCTCGACCAGGACACGTTCTCGGAGGATCGTGCGATCGGCGGGGCCGGCGGGACCGGCGGGGCGGGTGAGGTGGGCGCGGTCGGCGCGACTGGAACCAACGGCGCACCGGGCGGTTCGGCGGGTGCGAACGGGGCGCCCGGGACGAATGGAGGCGATGGCGGCATTGGCGGCCCAGCCGGCAACGGCGGTGATGGCGGACTCGGTGAGGGAGGCGGGCTCTTCATCGCCTCGGGGACCGTCCACGTCAATCACGTCGGGCTGTTCCACGACATCGCCCAGGGCGGCGCCGGGGGCGCTGGGGGGATTGGCGGAACTGGCGGGCCGGGGGGTCGCGGTGGCAACGGCGGCAATGGCGCCGACGGGACGAGTACCATCCTGGGTGGGGTTGGCGGCGATGCTGGCAACGGTGGTAACGGTGGGAGTGGCGGGGCCGGCGGTCATGGCGGCGACGGCGGCAACGGGCTCGGTGGCGGGATCTACAACGCTGGGACGCTCGATGTCAATCAGTCCACGTTCCTCGGCGATCAGGCACTCGGCGGGCTGGCCGGGGCCGGCGGCGCCGGTGGCCTCGGCGGCGCGGGCGGCCTCGCCGGAACGCCCGGCCTCGGCGGGACCGGGATGCAGGGCGTCGCGGTCTCCGGACGGTCGGGGAGCAACGGGGCAACGGGCGCCGGTGGAGCGAACGGGACCGCCGGTTCGGCCGGGATCGGTTTTGGAGGCGGGATTTACGATGCGCAGGGTGGCGTACTGGTCGTTAAGAACAGCTCCTTCGCTGGCGATTTCGCGAACGTCGGCCCGGACATCGACAATGCATCCGGCCTTCCGGTGCAACTCCTGCACGTGAACGTGTCGGGCGTGGTCGGGGCGGTCCAGAATGGGCCAGGCGGGGGCCAGGGTAAGGTCCGAATCCATGCCGTGCATGGCAGGCACCCCAGGGGAGGCCGAACGATCGGCACGGGGTATCCCGGCGCGTCGATCGGCCGGAGACACGGAGAACACCACGGGGCCGCCCAAAAAATCGCCGCCTCGCATCCCGGCGGGCCGATCCACCAGGGTCACTCGGGCCCGGTGAAACTGGGGGCGGGCGCGACGAAGGTCCACACGCATCTCGGTGGGCCGAGCAACCACGGACACCCGGCGCGGGGTGGTTTCCAGGCGACCAATCCGGGGCATGGTCACGGGTCTGGCGGAGCGGGCGGGCACCACGGGCACTCAGGAAAGTCGCCCGGGGTGGCGTCGGGTCCTGCGGGGAACGCTACCTCGTCTCCGGGCGTGACCGGCACTGCGGGCTCTGCGAATCCCGGCGGTATCGGCGGCTCC
Source organism: Planctomycetales bacterium (assembly GCA_027435495.1). Taxonomy (GTDB): domain Bacteria; phylum Planctomycetota; class Planctomycetia; order Isosphaerales; family Isosphaeraceae; genus JAKAUH01. Next base: position 127 of record DAHZZC010000667.1, on the reverse strand, counting down.
GGTCCGGGTCAGGGACCTGGCAATCACGGCCAGGGGAACGGAAACCCCGCGAACTCAGGCAATGGGAACGGCAACGGCTCGAACGCAGGTAATCAGGGTAACGGTGGAGGGAATGGCAACGGCCAGG
>DAHZZC010000666.1 GCA_027435495.1 Planctomycetales bacterium | reverse complement strand
CCCGATCGCCCAGAGGAACGGCCCCGAGGCCGTCGGAGTCTGCCAGGTCCAGCCCTTCACTGGAACCTCCTGCACCGGATGGACGTGCGCTCCGTCCTCGTCGAGCAGAAGGATTTGCCAGAGGCTATCCGAGAGCGTCTCGTTCCGCGGGACGATCAAATAGCGCCCGAGCATCGCCGGGGCACACGGGATCGAGCCGTCGGGATGGCCCAGGTACTCGACGGCCGCGCAACCGAGCGGGTCTCGGTTGAGGATGTAAAGAATATCCTGTCGGCCCAGCACATAAAGATGCCGGCCCGATTCGTCGCCGACCGGAGTCCGGGCCAGCGGCCGGCCGAGGTCCATCGTCGCCTGAAGGTCGCCCGACTCGAGCGTGAGGAAGAGCAGCTTGCCCGAGGGGAGCACCTGCACGAGCTGGTTGCCGAGGACCAGCGGCGGCGAGGCGACCCGTTCGCCCATCCCGAGCCGCCAGGCGACCACACCGTTCCGGGCGTCGAGCCGGATCAGCTCGTTGGCCCGGGCATCGAAGGCGATCGCGGCGTCCTCGCCCGGGATCGGCTGCGGGACGAACGGCGAGGCCAGACCCAGGTCAATCTGCCAGAGCGGGGCGCCGGTCGCGCCGTCGATCCCGTAGCCGATCCCCTCAGCCAGGGCGAAGGCGATCGATTCGTTGGCCGGTCCCGCCGCCTTGCTCGCGGGCTGGAGGCGGTCGCCCACCCGGAGAATGACTCCCGTCGCCGGACCAAGCACCTCGGTCCGCGGCCCGCGCTCACCCGGGCGCCTGGTCTCCTTCACGGTGACCGCCTTGCGGATCAGCTCGCTGGCCGAGGTCATCCGGGCGATCAATTCGCGGTCCTGCGCCAGGTCGGGATACTGCTCGACGAGCCCGTCGCGAGCGTCGTAGACGCCCACGGCCGAGGCCTCCGCCAGCGCCCGGTCCATCGCGGCGATCGCCTCGCCGCGGACCTTCGCCTTGCGAACCGCGGCCCTCGCGCGGTCGAGCTTTCCCGGAAGTGGCGACTTCGCCAGGAGTCCGCCGGCGGCCTCGCCCACGATCTCGCGATGCAGCGTGACCGACGACTCGGCCTCCGCCAGCGCCTTCGGCTCGGCCGTCCCACGCGCCCGGTCGGCCAGTCCCTCGCCGATCCGAAGAACCAGCTCGCCGAGCTCCATCTTCTCGTCACGAAACGCCTCGGAGAGCTCGCGCCCGCCCCGGCCGTACTCGTCCATCATCTCCCGGGCGGCCTCGAGTGCCGAGGTCCAGGTCGCCCCGCTCGGAGCGACGTACTGCCGGACGTTCGCCAGCGCCCGGATCACCCGGGCCTGCGGGGTGCGGGCGTCGTCGGGGTAGTCGCGAGCGAACGCCTCGAAGTCGCGGATCGCGGTCCGGTAATCGCCGTCCTCGAAGCTCTGCATCGCCCGGTTGAACGTGCGCTCGGCGATCGTCGCCGAGATCACGTTCCGAAGCCAGAAGCCCATCCCGACCAGAACCCCGAGCATCAGCACGAGGCTAACGACCACCGGCGAGGAGATAATCCGCTCCTGACCAGGTGCCTCGTCCTGGGGAAGCCACTTCCGAAGCACCTGGCGGAACCGGCCTCGAAGCCCGTTGGCCGCCTCCGGTACCGGGCCGGATCCTGACGCCTGAGTGCTGAGCCGGCCCTCGGCCACCTCGCGAGCCCAGCCAGGCTTCTCCGCAGCCATCTCCCCCGGCCGGACGTACTTCGACCGGCTTCCCTTCTCGTTCGACGGAGGACCATATCGAGCGGCCCCAGCCCCAGCACCAGCGCCCGCGGCCGGCGGCGGCGGGGCGACCACGGTCCGTCCCTCCTCGGCGGCGGCTCGGCTCGTCCGTCCGGCCGGCTCGGCCGACTCCTCGACCCGAAGCAGGAAGAACCGGCAGGGACCGACGACCACCTCGTCGCCGACTCCGATACTGCCGCTCGCCATCCTGTGGCCGTTGATCAGAACATACTCGGCGTCAGGCGACGCCTCGATCTTGAATCGCCCGCGCTTCCATCGAATCCGCCCGTGGACCGGGTTGATCCCCTCGCCTTCGAGGATCACCTCGCAATGCGGGCTCGAGCCAAAGAGGACCGGATGGTCTCGCTCCAGCTCGACGAACTGAACGCGGCCCTGTGCGTCGTGGACTTCCAGTGTGGCCATGCTGAGGGCTCGCCCCCTAGCGCAAGGTTTCCTGCGCGATCACCTTGAAATCGTAGGAGTTCCCCGATGGGACGACCTGGAACCGTGTCTGGCGGACCTCGCTCGGTTGCCGGCCACGATAAGCCATCTCCAGCCGGGCCAGACGGTCCTCGACACCGGTCGGGTAAAATTGCAGGATCGGCGAGCTCTCGCCAACCTCGATCCCCGCCTTCTTCAGCAGGGCCAGGTCGGAAGCCTTCCGCCCCGCTCCCTGCCAGAGAAAGTACAGCCGGTTATCCCGCCGCCCGCTCGCGTATCGCTTGGTCGGCTGGTCTCGGGAAAAGTTGGAAACGTAGGTCAACTGATCGGCCCCGGTGACGACGGCCAGCTCGACCTTCAGGGCGTCGAGCTGCCGGGCATACTCTTCGGCCGACTGGCCGGGATTGTAGATGATGCTCCATCGCTGCTCGCGAGAGAAGCCGCCATCGCCGGGCCCGAAGCCGAGGCCGGGCCCTCCGGTGCCGAGCTTCGACGACTTCCGACCGGTCGCCACCGGTCCTCCGCTCGGCATCACGGCGCCGACGTCGACCTCGGCCATGTCCTGGCTGGCGTCCTGAAGGGCGTCGAGCAGTGAGGCCGGCGTCTGCTGGAGCGAGGGTTCCTCGAAATCGGTCGCCTCCTCGGTATTGTTCGAGGCAAACGCGGTCGCCTCGGCGCCGGTGACCTCGATCTTCTCAATCGAGCCGGACGTTCCCTCGGGGCTCCCGCCGCCGCCACCGCCGATGTCGATGATCTGCAACGGGGGCGTCACCCGCGAGGCAAACGCCTGGTTGCTCAGGTAGATGAGCGTCAGCCAGCCGACCACGAGGAACGCCCCGAGGACGGTCGCCATCAGCATCGACGTGACCCGGTCGTAGGCCGACTCGCCCCGAACGCGGGCCTCGACCGTCGCGGACGGCTCGGCTTTCGCCGGTTGGCGGGCCTCCGGGGCGGCTCGCGGATCGACCCGGCTCATCGCTGCGGCCTCCCCTCGGCGGACGGCCGGCGCTCGGCTTTCTCCTCATCAAGGTCGAGCGGCCGGATCGCGGTGAACCAGTCGTTCCATCGGGCCGCCGCCGCTTTTCGCTGCTCGGGCGTCGAGGGTGAGGGCGGGCCCAGGCCCTCGATCTTCCGGCTGATCATCTCCAGACCCAGCCGGGCCGAGTTCACCACGTCCTCGTCCGGGTCCTCGATCGCCTGGATCAGCGAGGGAACGACGTCCATCTCACCGGTATGGGCGAGCGCCCAGGCGGCCACCCGGCGGATGCCCGGGTCGCGGTCGCCGAGCATCTTCCGAAATCTCGGCTTGTACGGTCGAAGGCTCGATGGACCCTCGCGATAATACCGATCGACCAGCCCGGCCGCGGCGGCGTCGGCCTGATCGGCCCGCGGATCCTCGAGCACCGAGAGCATCCCCTCGATCGCCCCGTTCATCGGCCGGCTGACGACCCGGCCCCCCGCGACCGTCATCGAGGTCAGGTCCTTCGGCAGTCCGCGACCGCCGAGCAGTGTCCCCGCTCCGAGGCGCTCGATCTGGATGCGGCGGATGGTCTTCGCCGTCGATTTCGTGATGAAGAGGACGGCCCAGGCCGTGTTCGGCTCGACCCCGTGGGCCGCGTTCCACGAGCCATCGGCCTGCTGGCTCGATCGGATGAAGGCGCCTCCCCGCTGATACCAGTCGAGCCGGCCGAGCGTCTGCCGGTCGGCCAGGGCTCCGATTCGCTCGATCCCGTAAAGCATGTAGTACGGCGAGGCTCCCGAGAGTGGCGGGTTGGTCGTAAAATGAGCCGAGAGCCACGAGATCCCCCGTCGGCTCGCCTGCTCGAACTCAGCCTCCTTGATGCTCGGCTTGAAGTCGCTCCCGGACTCCGCGGTGAGCCGGATCAGGAGCGGGCTGACCTCCCGATGCGCCTGGCGATATGGTTCGAGTTGGCGACGGCAGATGAGAAGGCTACCGAGCGCCGCGGCGGTCATCGAGCAGGTCTCGCTCGCGTTGCCGCCCCCCTCGTCGGGGTGGTAACACCAACCGCCGTCGCCTCTCTGTGTGGAGATCAGCCACGAGGCGAGGCGCTCCCAGTTCGAGGGATGGACCGCGACGCCGCAGTTCTCGGCCTCCCAGAGACCGAGAACTCCGTACTGGGTGATTGAGGTGTCGCCGTTGGTCCGGTTGCTGTAATCCCACGTCCCGTTGGCGTTCTGGTTTGCTGTCAGATACAAGGCGATGAGCGCCAGGTAGCCGCGATTGGCGACCGGGTCCTCGGTGGCGAGGGCCATCGCGCAGGCGCCGGCCTCGTAAGTCCCCACGCCGCTCTGTCGCTCGGGGACGAACTCGCTGCTGGTGAACCGAGATCGGACCTTCGCCATGCAGGCGGCCACCCCGGGGTCGGTTGCGGGGACCTCCGCCTTGAGCATCGCCAGCGCCATCAGGGCCGACTCGCCGAGTCCCTGCGTCCCAGCGCGCGACCGCATGTACTGGATCGCCCGCTGAACGGCCGCGTCCTGATCGGCCCGTGCCGGGATGCCGAGGCCGGTCGCGAGGATTCCGCAGAGCAGGGCGATCGCGGCCCGCTTCTCGCTCTTCCCGATCATCGTCGTGAGGCCCCGTAGACCCGGTCGTACGGCCGACGCGCGACGCACCGTACTCCCCTCATTCCCTCGTCCCTTAACGATTGTAGCCACGCGGACCGGAATTGCGAACGGAATGCGGCTGGATTGTGGCGGGGTCGCGTGTTACAAACAAGGGTCGAGCGGCCCGCGGGTGGGCCGCGGCCTACACGACCAGACTGTACCGCAGGGGGCCGGACCTCTCCTCTCCGCCGGCTTCCGATCGCGTGTCAGCCCGTCCGGCGGCGCGCGCCTGCGGGTCGGCCCGATCCGTCTCCACCGGCGCGGGCCCGGTCTTCACGCTCACCCTGCCCATTGGGCTGGGGGCTCTATGCTAGCGCCCCATGTTTCCGAAGACGCCGCTCTGTTCGGGCGATATCGCCTGGCCGCCTACGACGAGATGTTCGATCCGCACGGTCGGCCCCGGTCGCACTATCGCGCCCTCCACGAACGGCTCGTCCGGCTCGGCCCCGAGGAACTCGACCGACGGCATCGCCTCGCCGACCTCTCGATGCGGCAGCAGGGGATCACGTTCACGGTCTACGGCCGCCATCAGGGCGTCGAACGCATCATCCCGTTCGACCCGATCCCTCGCCTCGTCGACGCCGACGAGTGGTTGACCATCGAGCGCGGGCTCCAGCAGCGAGTCCGGGCCCTGAACCTCTTCATCCGTGATGTCTATCACGACCGGAAAATCCTTCGCGACCGCGTCGTCCCGCCCGAGCTGGTCTTCGGCGCCTCGGGCTACCGGCGCGAGTGTGTCGGGCTTCGGGTCCCGCGTGATGTCTACATGCACGTCTCCGGGATCGACCTGATCCGGGGCGAGGACGGCCGCTTCCTCGTCCTGGAAGACAACTGCCGCACCCCCTCGGGCGTCAGCTATGTCCTCAAGAACCGGCAGGTGATGAAGCAGGTCTTCCCCGCCCTCTTCGAGCAGCATAACGTTCGCCCGGTCGACGACTACACCGATGGCCTCCTGGCGATGCTCCGATGGATCGCCCCGCCAGGATGCGACGACCCGGCCATCGTCGTCCTGACGCCAGGCGTCCACAACTCGGCCTATTACGAACACAGCTTCCTCGCCCGGCAGATGGGCGTCGAACTGGTCGAGGGGCGCGACCTGGTCCTCGATCGCGGCCAGGTCTTCCGCCGGACGACCCGGGGCCTTCAGC
>DAHZZC010000665.1 GCA_027435495.1 Planctomycetales bacterium | reverse complement strand
GACCAGGCGACGACGACTCCTCCGTGTCCGTCGACCGCGACCGAGGGCCGCCAGACGTCGAGCCCGGGACCGGTGACGTCCATCGGCTCTCCCGGCCGTCCGTTGCGGAACTCGACGAGCTTGATCTGGTCGCCGCCCTCCTTCGGTGCAAAGGCGGAGAAATCCTTCGGCCGCTCGGTCAACGATTCGAGGACCTCAGGCCCGCGCGGCTCGTGGACAACGTAGGCGACCCAGGTGGTGGTCCCATCATGACCGGCCGTGGCGGCGGGGAAATCCTCGATGTCCCGACCCTCGGCGATTCCCACCCTCGGCGGAACCCGCTGCGCCTCAACCTGGCGATTGAGGTAGCGATGCGGGGCACCGTCGGACAGGTCAGCGAGCGGGATCTGGAAGTCGCCGCGATCGGTCTCGACCGAGACTGTGGCGTCGGTCGGCGCTTTCAAATCGACGATCAGCCCGTTCGGTACGACCGGTCGTCCAGCCGTGCCTGGTCCCTTGGTAATCGCCTTCGGCTGGGCCTTCGGGAACGCCTTCTTCTTCGCGGCGGCCTTGCCGAGGTTCTGGCGGATCAGGTGGCTTCGGGCCTTCCAGGTGGATCGGCCGTCGAGGCTGTCCCCCTCGCGAAAGCGGTAGCCGTCGACCGCGATGACCTCGCCGCGATCGACCGAAACCTTCCCGTCCCACTTCTGAACCTTGCTGTCGCCAACCCCCAGCAGCAGCCGGACGGAGATCGTCTGTGGGTCGAGGGCCGGCGCCCCGGCCGGCTCAACCCGTGCCATCACGATCGAGAAACCCACGACCCCGAGGACCGTGAAGACGGTCGCTGCGACTCTTTGCATTCGCATAACAGAGGCTCCTCTCGATCAGTTCAGGGACCCGTATCCTCCGACTCTTCGGGCGGCTCGACCCCCTCGACCGGGACGCCCTCCGGCTCCCGGAACGACGCCGGGGCGCCGAAGCGGGCGGCGGGCACCCGGCCGCGGATGGTGGCGACCTCGGTAATTCGCCAGCCTCCCGGCCCGCGCTCCAGGCGGTAGACCTGCCGCTCGTTCCGGTCGGGATAGACCGACTCAACCGCGATCCGAACCGCCTCGGGCCCGTCCGGCTCCGCGGCGTGGATGGCGTGTCCCTTTCGCGCCGACGAGGCCGCGCGCAGCCTTTCCGCGAAGGCGCTCGGCCCTGCCTCCTCGGCCTCGCGGGCCAGTCGATCGCGGAGCGGTCCCGTAAACGCATCAAGGTAAGACGGCGTCTCACCCTTGCTGGCGTCGGCAATCAACTTCCTCACGACCGCTTCCGGAGAATCGTCGTCCCTCGACGAGGCGATCCCAGGCGCAACGGATGAGCGACGGGCGCCCGTCGCGACAATCAGACCAAGAACCGCAACGGTGAGGAATCCCGCGAGGATCCGACGGTTCATGGGCGGGTCTCCTGGGCGGCCCGGCGGCTGGGCTCGTCGCCGAAGAGGGTCAGGTCGACCGGCTCGCCAGGCTCGACGACGACCTTCCGCGCAAAGCGGGGCATCAGCTCGGCGAGGGCTTCCAGGTAGAGCCGGCGGCGGGTTGCGTCCGGGTCGCGAGCGGCCTGGGCGAGCACCCGGGTGAACCGGTCGGCCTCGCCGCGAGCCGACTGAACCAGGCGATTTCGATCGGCCTCGGCGCGATCGGCGACCTCGACCACGCGGCCCTCGGCGTCGGCCCGGGCCCGGTCTCGATACTCCTCAGCGCCGACGACGGCGCGTCGGCGGTCGCTCCGGGCGCGGTCGGCGTCGGCGAATGCGGGGGCGACGGCGGCCGGCGGCGCGACCCGTCCCAGCCGGACCGCCCGGATCGAGACACCGAGCCCCAGGTGATCGGCCGACTCCTGCAAGACCCGACCGACCCGATCGGCGACCTCGGCCCGGCCAGAGGTCAGGACGTCGTCAATGCTGCGCCCGGCAAGCTCACGCACCAGCGCCGATCCCGCCGCCGCGGTGAGACCCTCTTCGACCGACCGCGACCCGAAGAGGAACCGGACCGGGTCGGCCACGCGATACTGGACGATCGCCTCAACGGTCGCCAGGTTGAGGTCTCCGGTCAGGAAGTCGTCGCCGGCCGGGTCGGGACGGGTCGACATCGGCGCCGACTGCTCGCCGCGCGCGCCGACGGCGAGCGTCCGCGTCTGACCTGTTTTCACGCGGTCAACCCGATCGATGCCCCAGGGCATCCCCAGGTGCAAACCCGGTCCCCACGGCTCAACCAGCACCGCCCCAAATCGACGAACGACCCCCGCCTCGTCCTGCGAGACAGCGACCAGTCCCGTTGCGAGATAGCCGAAAAGGGCGATTGCGACCGCGGCCACCGCCTTCGCGCGACGGCTCATGGCGACCCTCCCTCCGGCGGCGAGGCCGGCCGCGAGCCTGTCTCCTTCGAGCTCCGAACAACGGCCGGCGACTTCGGCGACGCAGCCGGCGGCGGCTCGGGGACGCCTCGGGTCAGGAGCTTCAAGAATGGGCTCTCGGACGAGAGAACGAGCATCGTCTTCGCATCGAGGGCCGTGCGATAGGTCTCGATCGTCTTGAGGAACTGGTAGAAGGCAGGATCGACGGCGTGGGCCTCGTTGGCGATCCGGGTGGCCTCAGCCTCGCCCTCGCCCATGACCCGGGCGGCGTCGGCCTCAGCCTCGGAAATCGCGCGGGACCGATCGCGATCAGCGGCACTTCGAATCCGACGCGCCTGGCTCTCGCCTTCGGCCCGCGTCGCCGCGGCGACCCTCCGCCGCTCGCTCCGGATCTGCTCGAAGACGGCCGACCGCACCTCCTCGGGATAATTGAGCCGGCGGAGGCGGACCTCGACCACCTCGATCCCATACTCCCGACGTGCCTGCTCGCCGATCCGGCGGCCCGCACGGTCGAGCATCGCACCGATCGCCGTGGCCTCGCCGACCTTGACCAGATCGCCGAGATCGCGGCCCCCCAGCTCCGCGGCCAGTACCGATGCCGCCATGTCTTCCAGCCGGGCCGAGGCGTCGGCGATCGTCCGGACCGACCGGAGGAAGCGGTCGACGTCGTCGAGCTTCCAGGCGACATACCAGGCGATCTCAAGATTTTTCTTGTCCCTGGTGAGCATCTCGCGTGGCGGTGGGGTGTCGAGCTGCAACCGGCGGTCGAACCCTCGACGGCTCTGATGCGGCCATTTCCAGTGGAGCCCCGGCGCCTCAATCAAGCGGACCGGGCGGCCAAACTCGGTGATGTAGACGACCTCGGCCTGGTCGACGACCACCACCGATCGAGCCAGTCCAACCAGCGCCGCGATCCCGACGGCCACTCCAGCGATCACGAGCCGTCGACGTCTCATGACGTTGCCCCTTCGTCTTTGGTCCATTCACTTCGACGTCTTCGAACCGCCTCGATCCGGGAGGGACCGCCAGCCAGGGACCAGGCACGACTGACCTGCATCTGTACCCGAGGAGTCCTCCCCATGCCAGCCCCCATCGCCGGGCAGGCGGCCCAGGTCGTTCCGGTCGTTCTCTGGCTCATTCTGAAGACGCGTTCTCATTCTTGATGGATATCATCATGCCGCCGAAGCTCCTGAAGCCTTAATCGTCCGGTTCTCCCTCGGGCACCGGCGGGGTGATCGGCGCGGCGGCGAACTGCCCGGGATCGGCCATCCAGAGGTGCCGGCGTCCGCCCGCGCGGGGGTCGAGGATCAGCTTTGGCCGCCCCACGAAGGCCGAGGCGAAC
>DAHZZC010000664.1 GCA_027435495.1 Planctomycetales bacterium | reverse complement strand
GAGGATCTCGCGGTAGGCGGGAATCGCACGCTCGGGATGCGGGCTCCGAACCAGGCCGAAGGCTCGTACCTGGCGATCGGCCAGCGAGAGCCGGCCGGCGCGGGCGTAAAAAGGCTCGGCGCGGTCGGCGAAGTCGAGCCGGCTGAGGCAGAGCGCCGCCAGCCGGGCGGCCTCGCGACTCCAGGGGCGGCGGTCAAGGTGGTCGAGGGCGTGGCCGAGACAGCCAGGTAGATCCACCCGATTATAGGCGTGCTCGGCCCGATCGAGGGCGTCGGAACGCGTGACGTTCCAGGCGGTGAGGATCGCCAGGGCGAGCATCGCCGTGGCGAAGAGGGGCGGCCTGCGCCGACTGATCCGGCGCGGCCTTTCCGTGTCGGTCGATTCCATGGGCGATGACGTGGCGAGAGGATCGGGTGGAATCATCAAAACGCCAAGGGGCCGGGCGAACCGCCTGGAGGCGAGCCCGCCCGGCCCTCAATGGATGGCAAGGATCAAAGCTGATCGATGCTCACGATGTCATTGTTTGCGATCGTCGAGATGGAGAAGTAAGGCTGGTAGCCCACGGTGGCCTTCACGAAATGGACCGAGCCGTCGGCGAACAGCATGTTCACACCGCCGGGGTGGTGCGAGCTAGCGTTGATGGCCGTGATCGTCGCCCGGGCGTCGCCCCATTCCTGTTCCTGGTCGGAGTAGGCGCAGGCGTAGCGGTTGGGAGTGATGGTGTGGGAGTAGATCTTCGGGCAGTAGGCCCACCACTCGCCCTTCCAGCTCCACGCCTGCGCCGTGGTCTGGAAATTGACCTGGCAAGCCTGGTTGAACTGAAAGTCGGTGGAGTAGGTGTTTGAGGAGGCTTTGTTGGGGAAGTAATACACCATCCCCAGACCATTCTTGCCGGGAAGACCGGTCGCGGTTCCCTTGACCCACTCGCTGAAGAGGGCGGAGTTGCTGGTGCCATCGGTGAAGCTGGCGATGGTGACGACCCGCTTCATGGCACCGTCCCAGTTCGAGGCGGTGTAGGCCGGGCCGTTTTCGGTCCAGTTGCCGGTCGAGCCGCCCGCGGCGCCAGGCTGGAGCCCGTTGATCCGCCGGTTGGTGCCGACGTTCATCGGGTAGTTGCAGGCACCGACACGCTGGCTCTGGCCGTTCACCGTGTAGGTACCCGACGAGCCGGGATTCGGGTCGGAGGGGCAAAGGAACGCCGAAATCTGCATGGTCAGCACGGTGTACTGGAACATCCCGTAATAGCCGCCCGAAGATCCGTCAGGCGGATTGGGCGTGGAGTTGCTACCGCCCTCCAGGCCGTTCCAGCGGGCGCCGAAGCTCCAGTTCACTGAGTTGTAAGCCGCCTGCTGCTCGATGTACGGCAGGAGCCGGGCGTGGACCGACTCGTTCTGGTTGGGCATCTTGGTGCCCCAGGGCTGGTCAACGTGCGACGGGGGCAGGGCCTCGTTAGCACTGATGTAGTTGTGCATCGCCAGGCCGATCTGCTTCAGGTTGTTCGTGCACTGGCTCCGACGGGCGGCCTCGCGTGCCGCCTGGACGGCGGGCAAGAGCAGCGCAATCAGCACCGCGATGATCGCGATGACGACCAGCAGCTCGATCAGCGTGAAGCCTCGAGACGTTCGCTTCATCATGGGGTCTCCAAAGAAAACAAGGATGATGGAAAAGGAACCGCCCCAGTCCTTCCGCACGGTGCGGAGGCCCGGGGCATCGGCCGACGGCGCGGTGAACGCCGCCGACTCACTTCGCTCACTGAACCGACTTGGCATACTCCGACTTTTTCTTGTCGACCGAATCCTCCTGCGCGTGACGCTTCGAGTACTCGTCCATCGAGCCGGCAGGGGGCGGGACTTCGTTCACGGCCTTGGCGTCCGACTTCGGCGACGGCCCCAGCTTCGCCTGGAGCTTGTCCGCCTCCGCCTCGTTATCGCCACTGCAGCCCGCCATTACGAGCGATGATCCGACGAAGAATGCCATTCCGATCCGACGCATCACGGTGTTCAACGAGATCTCCTCCCCGGTTGCAAGTCGCGGGCTCGACTCTCCGGCGCAGCAAAAGGGCCAGCCCCGGCCGCCCGGCGACTCAAGACAAACCAATGATGATCAAAAAATGGTCGTGGACGAAGAGTTCTCAACGGGGAGCGAATCCGACCAATCCTGCCGAACAGCAGGCAAGAATCGCCACGGATGGTAGCCCGTCCCGATCGCTGATCAGGCCCGGCCGCAATCGGGTTTGAGCCGATCGAGACCAGGCCCTAAGCCTGGGAACAGGTACAGTACGGACAATCTCCACGATCCGGTGACCCTACCGGATAGGGGGTGATTCTCGCTGTGTTGTGGGTTTTGGATCGGTCGAGGCGATGAGATTCCGGTCCCTCGACAATCCGGCACTAGGCGGATGCGAGGGACGGACGATCGACTCTACGGCTGAGTATCGGGAATTTAATGCTTCGTCGAGAGATTGTCAAGGGGGATTCCGTGGCAAACGCTCTGAAAGCCTTGAACTTACGGCAATCCTGCCTCAAGGCGTTCCTGCGATCATCCACCAGCGAGTCTTCCTGGTCTCGCCCTAATTCTTTCATTGAAACGCTTTAGGCCGAATCGATCCCCGGCCTGCCTGGCCGACGCCCTGTCCAGGTTGGGGTTTCGCACCCTGGATCGTTTCCGAGGAGGAGACGCGTCGCCGGATTTGGACGGCAACCCCGGAGGCGAGTAGCACGCCGAGGATCGAGAGCCCGACGCCGATCGGGAGTGAGGCCGGCTCGTATCGATAGGTCAGTGTGTGCTGGCCCGCGGCGACGACCGCGGCCCGCATCGCGAGGTTGGCCCGGAGGATCGGCGCGGGTTTCCCGTCGATCTCAAGCTTCCATCCCGGCGCGAGGACATCGGCCAGCACGACGATCCCGGTCGTCGCCAGTTCGACCTGGATCGTTGTGCGCGTCGGCGCTTCCTCGCGGACCTCGACCGACTCACCGCCCGTCGAGGGGCGAAGGACGGCGGCGATCGAGGGCGGGTCATCGGTCTCGAGGTAGGTCGTCTGCCTTAACTCATCGGCGGACTCGACGATTCGATGGACGAGTGCAGCACGTCGGGGATCGTCGGGGCCACCGAGCGGCCGGATCGGGCGGGCCTCGTGGACGACCCAGGCCCGCGGAAACGCCCGGCGGTTGCGGCGGACCTGAACATCATGGCGGAACAGCCAGTCGCGTCGGGCCTCGGCCCGCTCGGGGCCGGCGAGTGCCTGGGGATCGGGATAGATCAGGTCGGTCTCGTCCACGAACGCGGCGTAGCTCCGGTTCGCCTCGCGCCAGTCGCCGGGATAGGACGGGATGATGAAGTACCGGGCGCCCCAGAGGTCGTAAGCGCCCCGAGGATGGAGCAGGATCGGACGCCCAGGCTCGACCCCGAGCGCGGCGGCAAGTGAAGGATCTGGAGGTCCAGGCACGGGTCGGAATAGCTGGCGAAAGTCGGCCCGTCCGGTCTCGCTCTCGTCAACGTAAGCATAGCTTAATCCGTGCATCCAGCCAAAGCTGGGCTGCATGGTCTCGATCTCCCAGTCGACGACCTCGCGGAGCCGGTCGGTCGAGGACGATTCGGCCCATCCGATCGGGAGCCATGAGGGGAGGCGATGGACCCGAAATGGACCGACCTCGGGTCGTCGCGATTCCTCGTCGTGAATCGCCCGAGCCACCTCGGATTTTCGTTCGAAGTCGGCCTGCGGGATGGCGACGACGAGCGGGGCCTGCGCCGCCGCGAGGTCGAGCGCCAGGACCAGCACGGCGACCACGCCCGGCGCCGATGATTCGGGCCGGCGCATCCGCCACGCGAAGAGGGCGAGTGCGGACGCCATCGCGATCGCTCCGTGGGCGAGCGCCGCGACAATCGAGGCGGCGGCACCCCTGGCGTCGATCGGGCCGAAGATGGCTGAGCCGGGATCGCGCGCGGCGATCGCGGCGGCGATTTGGATCTGGGTCGTTGCGGCCGTCGCCAGCAGGGCGAGCGTCGCGGCCAGCAGGACGATCCCGATCCCGAGCGTCCGGCGTCGGCCCTGGCCCGATCCGAGCCGGTCCCAGCCCAGCCCGGCCAGCGCCGAGGCGCCGATGGAGGCGACAATCAGGAGCTTGAAGGGGAACCGGAAGAGTCGGAGTCCCGGCAGGAACGTGGTGAGAAGTCCGTAGAAGCTATCGTCACCGGAGGTGACGGTCAGTTCCTCGGTCCAGCTCGAAGGGCCGGCGAATCGCCCGAGGGCCGCCCAGATCCCGACGAACCAGAGGACCGTCATCCAGCCTCGCCAGGGCGGCCCGCCCCGGCACCCCGAGGCGCCCAGGGCCAGGAGCATCGCTGATGCACCGAAGTAGATGGTCAACGGCGAAGGGCGATGTGAGCCCGTCGGCGGCAGGATCGGCATCCAGTATTGATGGCCGTGAGTGAAGGTCCCGAAGACCTTCGGCCAGAGACATTCGGCCGCCCGATAGGGGAGCAAGCTGGAATCGTAGAGGAGGTCCGGCCCCGATCCATCCAAGCGAACGCTCTCGGAGATGTTCTCCACCACCGGGAGGACCTGCACGGCCGAGATCAGGATCGCGAGCGCCCCGGCGACGGCCAGCCCGACCGTCGCTCGTACCGCCCAGGCTCGGGGTCTGGCGATCCCAAACCCGACGAGCCCGACCGCCCACGCCAGGGCGATCGCGGGCTGCCCCCACCGTCCACCGTGAATCCATCGGGCCAGTCCCGGCCCGATCCAGGTCCAGGCGATCGCGATCGCCGCGATCCCGGCCAGCCATCGACCAGGCCGCGAGAAAAATCCAGCCAGCCCGGCGGCGTATCCGAAGGCCGCGAGCATCGTCAGATAGGCCGCCTCGGGATCTCCCCCGAGCACCTGCATGGCCAGAATCAGGGCCAGCCCGATCGGGGCCATCGGGCGTCTCAACCGCAACCATCGATCGGCCGCCAGCAGACCGATCGGCATCCACGAAGCACTGACCAGATAAATGATGTTAAAATAATCCGAGAACACCGGACCGCCGAAGGCATAAGAGAGCCCGGCGATCGCCGAACCGGTCCGGCTGGCTCCCCAAGACCGTAACAGCCACCACATCCCCCCGAACGCCAGTAACTCATGACCGACGGTATAGATTCGAACGCCCCAGGCATACGGCAGGAGGGCGAAGACCAGTTTGCCCGGATAAAGCACGGCCGCCATCGGGCTCCCAAGAATCGGTGCCCCGCCACTGGAACCCGGCTCCCAGAGCGGGAGCCGGCCGGCCGACCACTCCTGCTGCACTCGCCAGTGAAGCGGATAATAGAAATGGGCGGAGTCGCGAAAGGCGTACTGCATCCCGTCGAACAGCACCGCCCCGTGGCAGGCGACGATCAGCAGCACCAGCCCGACCATCGCGGCGATACCCGCCGGGTCAACGGCCCTCAACCGCCATCGCCCGATTGATCCACTCCACATCGGCAGAATCTCCGCCACCCTCAACCCAGAAGCAAGGACTAAAAGCTTGTTAATTTCTTTAATACGTAATAAGTTAAATTCAAAATTTCAGAAAGCCGCATCAAACACAAAGTCAAAATCAGACTATTGAAGTATTTTCTCTCCCCCTTGATCTGGCCTCCATCCCTGCCAGGGCCTCGGCGATCTGCTGGAAGACCGGGCCCCATTCGCCGGGCGTTTTCTGGCGGAAGAGGCGCATGCTTCGGTACCAGGGGCTATCGTCGCGGTCGACCAACCACCGCCAATCGGCTGGACGAGCCAGGGCCACCCAGACGGGTGTACCGAGGGCACCGGCGAGGTGCGCGAGGGCGCTGTCGGAGGTGATCACCAGGTCGAGCAGGTGGACGACCGCGGTGGTTTCGAGCCAGTCGCCCGCGTCGTACGAGGGGCCGAGATCGGTTGTTGGGAAGCCGGCCGCGGTTCGCTGGGCAACGGCGGGCCCCTTCTGGAGCGAGATCAGCGAGACGCCATCGACTCGGGCCAGCGGACCCATCTCGTCCAGGCGAAACGATCGGCAGGTGTCGAGATGGAAGGCGGGATTCCCCTGCCAGGCGATCCCGACCCTGAGTCCCGGGACGGCCCGGACGATCGGCCGCCACTGGTCGACCGCGGCAGGATCGGCGGTCAGATACGCGGCGCCGGTGATCGTTTCGCGTTTTGGCTGGAAGACCGCGGCGAGGTCCATGGGCACGACCTGGGCCGCAACGGCCGGAAGGCGTCCGCGGTCGGTCTCGACACGGTCCAGACCGGGGGCGTGTGCCACCAGCCGGGCCAGCGACGGCGGGACCAGTGCAACGACCGCACCGACCCGACGCCTGGCCTCGGCGGCGAACCGAATCCCCTGGATGCAGTCCCCCTGCCCTTCCTCCTGGCCGTTGATGAGTAGGGCTCCTGGCATCGTCTCACCGCGCCACCTGGGAACGCCCGGGATCTCACGAGCGCGGGCGGCCGGGTTGCCGAGGACGGGGTCGAAGTGATCCCATCCCCGATCGTAGTCACCGAGCGTCAACCGGGCGAGGCTTCGGAGGCCGAGGGTCCGCTCGTTGCTCGGTTCCAGTTGGACGGCCTCCTCCAGCGCAGCGAGGGCTTCCACGGGCCGATCGGCAAGGGCCAGAACGGCGGCCAGGTTCTGGTAAAGTCCGACGGCGCTGGGCTGGATCTGGATGGCCCCTCTCAGGAAGTCGACCGCCTCGGAGAGCTGGGAGCGATCGCTTTGGAGGGCTCCGGCGCGGCCCAGGGTCATGGCGAGATTGTTGAGCGCGATCGGGTTACCCGGCACGAGCGCCAATGCCGCCCGGAATTCATGGACGGCCTCGCGGAACCGCCCCTCGCCGGCGAGTCTGGCGCCCCGGGCGGAATGGGCGTTGGCCCGCGCGCCGGGATCCTCGATCGGCGGCACGGACGGGCGCCACCCCGTCGGATCGCTCATCGCGTCGGTCTCCCGAGAACGTCGGCCCGGATGGGGAAAGGAATCACGACATCCCTCGCCCGCGGAGGCCCGGCCACACTACACCAAGATCCGATCCGCGACAATCGCCGGCCGCGGAGGCCCTCCGTCGACCGCTTGTGTCCAGGCATTCCTATCGGCTAAAGTCTACGGAAACGCATTGATCGAAGCCATTTGCGTGGATGAGATCTCGTGTTCCAGGATTCATCCGGATACCGTTGGCGCATTCGAAACCTCCACGGATAAGCTGGCTTCGTATGTTTCCTTGCGGCGACTCAATAGGCCAGCCGACTTTTTCGAGACCCTCGGCTCACCTGGGAAACCAGAGCTTCTGGTACCGTGGTCGCGTCGGGTCTTCCACCAGAACAAAGGGGGTATGCCCATGCGGGATTTGACCCATTGTCCGGTCTGCGGCTCCGATCGGATCCACCATGATTTCGCGGCTCGAACGACGCGGAAGATCGATGAGCGGATCTGGCAGGTCGATCGTTGTGAGGCCTGTACACACCGCTTCATGAATCCGCAACCGTCGTGGGACGAACTCGCGACGTACTACTCGGAGAATTACTCGCCCTATGACCCGGGGACCGGGAACGACGACGAGATCGTGGCGGAAGCACAACGGACCGGGGAACTCCGCCACATCAAGATCGCGCCGGGTGAGAAACTGCTCGACGTGGGATGCGGCGGAGGGTCCTTCCTGCGGATCGCCGCCCGGCTGGGCGCCGTCGTCGAAGGAGTTGAGCCTAGCCCGGTGGCGGCGGAGCGGTGCCGGTCGGCGGGCCTCGAGGTTTTCACGGGGACACTCGAGCAATTCGCCGAGACGCATCCGGAGAGGCGTTTCGATATCCTCACGGCCAATCACGTCCTGGAACACGTCCCCGACCCCGTGGCGACTCTTTCGGTGATGAAGGGCCGACTCTCCCCGGGCGGCAGGATCTGGATCGCGGTCCCCAACGCCGATTGTTACTTCTGCCAGACCATCAGGGATGTCTGGCATAGCACCGACCTCCCCTACCACCTGATGCAGTTCTCCCCGAAGAGCCTAAGGGTGGCGTGCGAGCGCGCCGGACTCGATATTCGAAGTCTGTCGACCTACTCGCTTCCCAGCGCGGTGGGTTCTTCGATCCGGCAGCTTCTCCGCTACGGTTACCGGGTGCCATACCGACTCACGAGTCGGGTGGGACTCATCGATTCCTACTTCGCCCCGCGGCTGGCCCGCCGTCTGGACGCCGAGAGCCGGGGTGAGGCGATTCTTGTCACGGCCCACGACTGAACGAATCCAGGGAACGGCCGCGCTCGCCGGGTCGCCGGTCGGAAGCCAGGCCACGGGTCGGCGTCAAGAGGGCCCGGCGGGGTAGCCAGCGGCCTGGGCGAGACGAGGTCCCGCGACCAGTCAGTCGGATTCCCCGGCCAACGTCGCCAGGATCTCCATCGCGGCGTTCCGGCCGTTGATCGCGATCACGCTCCCGCCGGGATGCGTCGCGGCGCCGCACAGGTAGACGCCAGGCATCGGCGTGGTCGGGGTGAGCCGACGATCCCACATGAACTCGGGCAGGCATTCGCCCTGGAAGATATGTCCGCCGACCAGGCCGACCTCGCGCTCGATGTCGGGAGGACCTAGGACCTCGGCGTCGATCACCGTGTCCGGGATATTCTCGCAGAATCGGCCAATCGAGCGGAGGGCGAGGTCGCGCACCTCCTCGCGTCGCGAATCCCAGTCGCCCCTGGCGAACGTGTGCGGGACGTACTGCGCGAAGACGCTCATGGTGTGGATACCCTTCGGCGCCACGGTCGGGTCGTGCGCCGTCTGGAAGTACAACTCGGTCCAGAGCCGATCGGGAAGCTCGCCTGCGAGGGCGTGATCGTAACCCGCCTGCCATTCCGCTTTTGTGAGCGGCGTGTTGATCTGGCCGAGGTGGTGCGGCATCGACGAACCCGGTCGGGCCAGAAAGCTCGGCAGTTCGCGCAGAGCGACGTTCAGTTTGACCGTGCAACCGACCTGCGGAATCGATTCCACCCGGGCTCGCCAGCCGGGATCGGCCGCCTCGCCGAGCAGACGGAGGGTCGTTCTCGGGTCGGCGTTCGAGACCACGCATCCCGATCCGATCCGATCGCCCCCCTCCAGTTCAACCCCCTCGCCCGGCACGATTCTCGCAACCGGGGCATCGGTCAGAATGACCGCGCCGGCGTCCTGAGCGATGTCGGCGAGCAGGAACGAGACCATTCCCATCCCGCCCTCGACATACCCCCACATCCCCGGCATCCCGCCGAGCCGACCCGACTGGTGATGGAAGTGGATCGAGGCCGTCCCCGGGTCGTGCGGACTTGCGTTGGTTCCGATCACCCCCTGCCCCAGGTAGGCCATCTGCAATCGCTCGTCCTCGATGAACCGCTCCACGTACTCCACCATCGACCACTCCGATAGGAGGCCAATCGCCTCGGCATCGCTGGCCAGCCGGCGCTCGATCTCGTCGCGCGAGGGCGCCCGGCCGATCCAGAGGTCATTATCCCCCTCGGGACGGAGCGCATCGCGGAGCCGTCGCTTGACGTCGCCGAACGCTCTCCAGCCAGAGAGCGAGCCGGGCGCGAACCGGGCGATCTCCTGCTCGCAGAGCTGATTGTCGTCCCAGAGCTGGATGCTGCTCCCATCCTCGAACGGGACAAAGAGGCCAGCCGTTGCGGGCGTCCACCGGAATCCGCGCTCCTCCATCTTCAGTTCGCGGATCACCGTCGGATGGAGCAATCCGACCAGGTACGCGCACGGCGAGACCCAGGCCCCTGGCCAGACCTCTCGGAGCGTGCAGGCCCCGCCGACCCTCGGCCGGGCCTCAAGGACAAGGACACTCCGACCTGCTCGCGCTAGATACGCCGCACACGTCAGCCCGTTGTGACCGGCCCCAATGACGATCACGTCCCATCGCCTGGCCGCCGCCTCGCGGAAGCTCATCGGCCGCCCCAACTGGCCTTTCGTCGCCACGGCCGATCGCAGATCCTTCGCATCTGTCGCCATCATCAGAATCCTTGCGGCTTACCGGCGAATGTGATCGGAAATACAGTAAGAATCCAGGTTTGGGTCGGCTCCCATTGTGCCGAACAAACGATCATGGTATTCCAATGAGCAGAAGGAGCGCAGTGCAGCAGCAGGGGGAGTCGGCCCGATCGGCCGATGACCGTGTTGTAAACTGGAGGAGGCAAGCGGGGCAACGGCCGGGCGGCTTCCGATCGGGAAAGGTGGCGAGTGATGATGGGGACCGAGCCGGTGGTCATCAAGCTTTCGGACCTGGTCAGTGACGAGGAGGCCGTCTGTTACGCGGCCCTGGTGCGGAAGACGAAGGGTATGACCCGGTCGGGCCAGCCCTACATGCGCTGCATCTTCCGAGACAGCCGGTCGACGGTGGAGGCGCCGCTCTGGTCGGATAATCGCTTCCTCGAAGAAGCGGAGCACTGGAAAGAAGGGACGGCGTATCGCCTGCAGGTTCGGGGCAAGTTCGACGTCCGGTACGGGATGCAGGTCGAGATTCTGGGTATCCGCCCGACGACCGACGAGGACGCGGCGCACGGGTTTGTCTTTGCCGACCTGTACGAGAGCAGCCGGTATCCGTCCGACGATCTTCTGAGGAAGCTCCGCGATCTGATCGAGCGTTGCATCGATCAGCCGCACCTGAAGAGGTTGGTGGAGGATATCCTGGAGGAGAACCAGGCACTTTTCAAGAAGATGCCGGCCGCGCAGGGGATGCACCACAGCTACACGGGCGGCCTGATCGAGCACGTCTGGAGCATGACGCGGATCGCGAGTTTCCTGGCCGATCACTACGCGAAGTATTACGATCAGCTCGACCCGCCGCTGAACCGGGGCGTTGTGGTTGCGGCGACGGTCCTGCACGATATCGGCAAGCTCCGGGAGCTGGAATATCACCCGGTCGAGACAAAGTACACGAAGGAAGGGCAGCTCATCGGGCACATCCTCATTGGCCGCGACATGATCCGTGAGGCGGCAGCGCGGATCGAGGGGTTCCCGGCCGAGACACTGATCCTGCTGGAGCATGCGGTCCTCTCGCACCACGGCAAGCGTGAGTACGGCTCGCCGATCCCTCCGCTGACGATGGAGGCGCTGCTGGTCTCGTACATTGACGACCTGGACGCCAAGATGAACTGCGTGGCACGCGAGCGAATGACCTCGCAGACGGCCGATATCTTCACCGACCGGATCTACGCGCTGGAGAATCGTCGGTTCTACAAGGGGATTCCGGACGCGCCGGCCACTGGATCGGCCGACTCCGCGGCGGGCTGACCGGGTAGTCGGGGGCCTGGCGAGGCCCCGGCGCCGCGGCTAGAATGACAGGCGTTAAGGCGTCGCAATCGTTCGGCGTCGCCCTGGATCGATCGATGGGCCCCACCGAGAAGAGACCGATGAACCTGATCCGCAGATTTGCCTGGGTCGTCGCCGTGGCCGGGATTGCCGCAGGCTGCGGCGAGGAGGAAGGCCCGGCCCCCGCGCCGCAGGGCAATCCCACGACCGCCAGCCCGTCGCTGGCGCCCAAGAAGCCGATCATCCCGCCATCGAGTGTGGAGGAAAAGGCGCCGAAGGGCGAGGCCCACGAGCCCGCCAAGCCGGCCGAGGGCAAGAAGGGGGACGAGACCCCGAAGCTCGAGCCGCCCAAGGGAGGCGCTGCTTCGACCTCGAAGCTCGGCCCCGAGGAGATTGCGAACATCAAGGAGCTTCCGGCGGCCGACCAGCAACTGGCGATGAAGCAGGTCTTCTGCCCCGTCTCGAACGACAAGCTCGGCGAGATGGGCAAGCCGTTCAAGGTGACGGTCGACGGGCGCACGGTCTTCCTCTGCTGCGATGGGTGTGAGGACAAGATCAAGGCCGATCCGAAGAAGTATTTCGCCCAGCTCGACGCGAAGAACTCGGCCGCGAAGTGAGGGCGAGGCACTCACGGTGACGGCGCCTTTCTCCCCGGGCCTGGCCAGGCTGAGGTCTGGTAAGTGATTGAGGCCCGGGTTATACTCCTATCTTTCACACGAGCATGAGACCGGAGGGGTCGCACGCGGTTCGAGTGCGGCCTCCGTCGGCCAGTTCAGGATCGGCGTCTCTCCCGCGCTGATGCGAGATCGGTTCGTGCCCGGCTCCGTTGACCGGTTGTGATTGGCCCATCGACAGGGACGAGCCACACCGGAAAATCGGGACGTCGCGACGTACGAATCGTCTCGCGGGCCGCGCATCCCGCTCTCGCGATGACCTCGGGGCCCGCGTCGTTCGTCCGTTATGAAACGGGCAGGCGAAACTCCGAGGGATCGGCATCGGGGCCTGGCCTCCCGATCGACCGACCCGATGACCTCGTGCGTCCGGATCCCGGGCGTGCGCGGCCCTCGCGGCCGGCCGGCGAAATCATGCAGGTTCTCGAGTTCCCGCCCCGCCGCTCCCGGCCCGGTCCCCCGGGCGATCGGGGGACGTGGCGGTGTCCATCCCATCCTGATCCGTCTGATGGAGGTCGATTATGAGTGAATCCCGGGCCCTGGAAGGTGCCGTGAACGCAATCACGGCCTGGCCGGTCAGTGGGCATCGAGCCCCTCGCAACCTGCCGATCCGCCAGCTTTTTGGCAAGAACGTCTTCTCCGATGAGGTGATGAAGGCGCGTCTGCCCGAAAATATATACAAGGCGTTGCGGAACACGATCAAAAAGGGCGCGCCGCTCGATGCCTCGATCGCCGATGTCGTCGCTGCGACGATGCGTGAGTGGGCCATGGAGCATGGCGCGACGCATTACACCCACTGGTTCCAGCCGATGACCGGCCTGACGGCCGAGAAGCACGATTCGTTCCTCGCCCCGACCGAGTCGGGGACGGCGATCGCCGAGTTCAGCGGCAAGGAACTGGTGCGGGGCGAGCCTGACGCCTCAAGCTTCCCCTCAGGCGGCATCCGGAGCACGTTCGAGGCCCGGGGCTACACCGCCTGGGATCCGACCAGCCCGGCATTCATCCTCGAGAATCCCAACGGAACGACGCTCTGCATCCCGACCGCCTTCTGCTCGTGGACCGGCGAGGCGCTCGACAAGAAAACTCCGCTGCTTCGATCGGTCGAGGCGCTCTCGAAGCAGGCTGTTCGGATTCTCAAGCTTTTCGGCTCGGAGGCCACCGGCGTGCAGACGACCGCCGGCCCCGAGCAGGAATACTTCCTGATCGACAAGCATTTCTACTACGCCCGGCCGGACCTGATCAACGCCGGCCGCACTCTCTTCGGCGCGAAGCCGCCGAAGGGCCAGGAACTGGAGGATCACTACTTCGGCTCGATTCCCGAGCGGGTTCTGGCCTGCATGCTCGAAACCGAGACCGAGCTTTACAAGCTGGGCGTCCCGGTCAAGACGCGGCACAACGAGGTCTCGCCGGCGCAGTACGAGATCGCGGTGACGTTCGAGAACGCCAACGTCGCCACCGACCACAACATGCTGGTCATGGAGACGATGAAGCGGGTCGCCGACCGCTACGGATTGCAGCTCCTGCTGCACGAGAAGCCGTTCGCGGGGGTCAACGGCTCGGGCAAGCACCTCAACTGGTCGATGGCCGACGACCTGGGGAATAATCTGCTCAAGCCCGGCGAAACGCCGCACGACAACGCGCAGTTCCTCCTGTTCCTGGTCGCAGTGATTCGCGCCGTCTCCCGACACGGCGACCTGCTCCGCGTGGCCGTCGCCAGCGCGCACAATGACCACCGCCTGGGTGCCAACGAGGCCCCTCCGGCGATCATCTCGATCTTTCTGGGCGACATGCTTCAGGACATCGTCGAGCAGATCGAGAAGGGCGGCGCGAAGTCGGCGAAGACCGGCGGCGAACTCAAGATCGGCGTCTCGACCCTGCCGACCCTCCCTCGCGATGCCGGCGACCGCAACCGGACCAGCCCGTTTGCCTTCACCGGCAACAAGTTCGAGTTCCGGGCCGTCGGGTCGAGCCAGTCGGTGGCCGGGCCGATCGTCGTCCTGAACACGATCGTCGCCGAAAGTCTGGACGACATCGCCACTCACCTGGAATCGGCGGTCGCAGCCAAGAAGGACATCAACGTCGAGATCCAGACGCTGCTTCAGTCGATCGTCAAGGAGAGCAAGCACGTCATCTTCAACGGCGACAACTACAGCGAGGCCTGGCACGCTGAGGCCGAGCGCCGAGGGCTCCCAAACCGCAAGACGACCATCGACAGCCTACCCGACCTGGTCTCGCCCAAGTCGATGGCACTCTTCGGCAAGTACGGCGTCTTCAACGAGCGAGAGCTGCACTCCCGGTACGAGATTT
>DAHZZC010000663.1 GCA_027435495.1 Planctomycetales bacterium | reverse complement strand
CGTCGATGTGCTCCGCCGTGCGGGCGAAGAGCTCGCTGACCTCGATGCCGCTCTGGCCGTAGCGCGCGAACCGGAACGGCGACCGCATCGCCGCGCCGGTCTTGCGCTCGGTGCGCAGGTTGGGGCTCGGGAGCGGCTTGCCGTGGTAGCGATCGAGTGCCGGCTTCGGGTCGAAGGTATCGACGTGCGACGGACCGCCATTGAGAAAGAAATGCACGACCCGGCGCGCCCGGGCCGGAAAATGCGGCGGCCTCACGCTCATCGGGTCGTCTTCTCTGCTGTCGCCGAGCCGGGCAACCGCTCCCTGTTCGGCGAGGAGATCGCCCAGCGCCAGCGCTCCGAGTCCGAGCGCGGATCGTTGCAGGAGAGACCGCCGACTCAAGGGATACATACTCATCGGCCGCCACTCCTTTTAATCCACAAACAGAAATTCATTCGCCATCAGGAGAACCTGGGCGAGCTGCTCGATGGGCGAGAGCGTTGGCGTGGGAGGGCCGGCGAAGTCTCGCCTGGCTTCCCACGATGTTCCTGGGCTGGTGCCTCGGATCGTCGGTGCCCAGAGGAACTGATCGCTGTTCAGATTGTTTCGGATGTCGACCACGAAATCGATTGTCTCGCCAGGCTCGACGTCGAGTCGATCGAGATCCGGGTTGGCCCTGGCATTGTGGAGCACCAACGACTTCAAGACGCCCTGACGGCTCGAAAGGATCCAGCACCGGATGCCGTCGCCAGCGGCGACATCATGAATCGCGGTGGATCGGATGATCACGGTCGTTTTTCGAGGGGCCGTCCATCGACGGACCGCGGCATGTTTCCAGTCGTTGCCGGGGTGACCTCCCTCGGCGGTCAGACGGACCCAGCCCAGTTCAGGATCGGGCCACTGCGGACCGCCGCCCCAGGCGGATCCGTTGAAATGCGGGAGCTGGCGGAAGCCCGAAAGTCGGCCCGTTCCGGGGTCGATGGCGCCGAAGCCGTAGCTCCAGGCGAGGCTTTCCGGCGAGGGTAATGGCCTCGGCTCGGCCTCGGCCGAGGCCAGAAAGGCGACGGCCGCGCGACGTTCCGAATCCGTGGGCTCGCGCTGATAGGCGACGAG
The DNA here is from genome assembly GCA_027435495.1 of Planctomycetales bacterium. Taxonomy (GTDB): domain Bacteria; phylum Planctomycetota; class Planctomycetia; order Isosphaerales; family Isosphaeraceae; genus JAKAUH01. The sequence continues at coordinate 1,516 of DAHZZC010000663.1, read as the reverse complement.
GTAGAGGCGGCGAACCGCCTCCTCGGGTTCGAATCTGGCCACGCGAGCGGCCAGCCCACGCGCCTGGCCCGCGACAAACGGGTGATTGAGCGCGAACAGGGCCTGCTGCGGGTCTGTCGTCTCGACCCGCGCCGGGATGTGCAGGTCCGGATTGGCGAAGTCGAAGACCCGGAGCACGGTCGGGAGGAACTGGCGATCGACCAGACCGTAGAGGGTCCGCCGGAGATTGGCCGCCCCGCCGGAGAACAGTTCCAAGGCCCGTCCGCCGATCCGGGTCTCCAGCTCGCCGGAGGCCGCAAGCATCGAATCGCGGGTCTCCTCAAACGTCAGTCGATGTGGATTCATCCGCCAGAGGAGACGATTTCCCGGGTCGACGCGGAGAGCTCGCTCGAGATACTTCGGGTCGATTGGTGGGGTGGACGCCTGCTGATAGGCGGATGAAAGCAAAATCATCCGATGAATGGCCTTCGTGCTCCAGCCTCCTTTCACGAGCCGGCTGGCGAGCCAGTCGAGCAGGTCGGGATGGCTGGCCGGCTCGGCGCGAAGGCCGAAGTCGCTCGGCGTGCGAACGAGTCCGGCGCCGAAGTGGTGCATCCAGACCCGGTTGATCCAGACGCGGGCTGTCAGTGGGTTGGCGGGGTCAACGATGGCACGGGCCAACTCCAGGCGACCGCTCCCGATCGCGAACGGCCTGGGGTTCGGCCCGGCGATCGCGGTGAGGAAGTGACGAGAAACCGGATCGCCCGGATTCGCCGGGTTGCCGCGACGGAGGACACGCGGCTCGCGGATCTCGGCTCGATCGAGAACCGCGAGGGCAAACGGTGGGGCGTCGGGTGCCTGAATCAGCCACCGATCGAGGTCGCCTTGAAGTTTCCAGAGATGATTGACGGTATCGCTGTCGAAATACCATTCCGTGGTGACGATCGGCTCGTCGGGGATCTCGCAGGGCGAAACAGGACCGTGGATGACCTGGCGAAGTGGTCGGTTTTCGTCGGTCTCGCGGTCTCGGTCGGCCTCGGTGAACAGCTTCGAATAACGCGCCGCGACCTCCTGGATTGAGGCAGGTGGCGTTGCAAAGGCCCTCGCGACGGCCGGATTCAGGGCAGGGGGCCCCGAGACTCGAAGTTCGCTCGTCACCGCACGGGCATGGGCGGAGAACTCGTCGTCACGGAGCGAGGCGAATCGCCGCCAGGGGCGGAAGATCGGGTCGTCGGCACTGGCGGATGCTTCGAGGTAGGCGGCCCATCGCCGGACGAACGCCGGGTTCAGGTCGTCCTTGCCGATGACGATGTCGAAGCCTTCTTGCGGGAACGAGGCGAGTTGCCGCTGAGCCATCAGGTAATCGGCCAGGCGAGCACGGACCCGGCCCGAAGCCTCGGCCCGGCTGGCGGCCATTCCCTCGCGGAGGGCCTTTTGCCGCTTCTCAAACTCGTCGCGGAACGCCTTCGATCGGCCCTCGGGAGCATCGAGCGGGACCAGCCGCTCGGTCCCGTTGAGGAAGACGCCGTGGAGCGAG
>DAHZZC010000662.1 GCA_027435495.1 Planctomycetales bacterium | reverse complement strand
AAGATCTTCAAGTTCCGAACCTGCTCGCTCGACATCCAGGAAGACGACCCGCGCTGGCGATGGTTCCGACCCTGCCTTTTGCACGCGATCAACCAGTGTACAGCCCCCTGCAATCTCCAGATCGACCGCGAGACCTACCGGGCCGACATCCGCCGCCTGATGCTCTTCCTCGACGGCAAGAAAGACGAGCTCTTCCGTGAGATGGAAGACGAGATGCGTCGGGCGAGCAAGGATCAGCAATTCGAGAAGGCCGCGCGGCTCCGCGACGAGATCAAGGCCCTCCAGACGCTAAACCTCCGCGGCAACCTGGCCGACCACGCCCAGCCGGAAGTCTTCTACGTCGACCCGCGCCGGGGCCTGAAGGGGCTCAAAAAAATCCTCGGCCTCGACTCGATCCCCCGGACCATCGACGGCGTGGACATCGCGCACCTGGGCGGTACGGCGATGGTCGGCTCGCTGGTGACGTTCATCGACGGCCTCCCGTTCAAGCCGGGCTACCGCCGCTACCAGATCAAGACCGTCCCGGGGATCGACGACTTCGCCTCGATCCGCGAGGTCGTCACGCGACGAATCAAGAGCCTCCAGGAGCGCGACGAGCCGTTTCCGGACATCTGGCTGATCGACGGCGGCAAGGGGCAGCTCTCCTCGGCGATGGCCGCCTTCGACGCGCTGAAGGTCGCGCCGCCAACGGTGATCTCGCTGGCGAAACAGGAAGAGGAAATCTACCTGCCGGGCCGGTCGGATCCGATCGTGCTCTCTCGGCGGTCGTTCGCGCTCCGGCTCCTGCAATACGTCCGAGACGAGGCCCACCGCTTCGCCCAGCACTATCATCACATGCTCCGCAAGAAGCGGACGCTGGGCGAGGAGGAATGAGCTTGTCACGATGAACACCATCCCCCAGGTACGCTCCAACCGGGAAGCAATGGATGCTGGTCGAAGAAGGTCGAAGGATCGGCATGGACGAAGTCGCGAAAGTAGCGCACGCTAGAGGATGATGAATCAGGTTTGCAGAACGATCGGGACGGAGATGAGCCGGGATGGACTCTGTCGACGAATGGGAGAATCCCATCACGGAGCCTCCAGGCCGCGTCCAGACGGGCGTCGATCCGGGGCGATTACGGCCGAGCCGTAACGACCTCGTCCGTCACCGCCTGAACCACCAACGCCTCCTGGTGTGCTCGGGACAAACCCGGCATACCCCGATCCTGGTCCTCTCCCGGGACGGTGTTATCATCGACGGTCATCATGCGGTACGTGCGGCGGCGGAAGAGGGGCGAGCGGTGGATGTCCTCGTGAGCGATTTCCCGATAACCGCCCGCGGTGATTCGATCCTGGACCTACCCCCACGGTGATCACGATGAGCGACCCCTCGGACGTCAAGGACATCCTACAGGACCTCCTCACCATGGGCCTGATCCGGATTCGGGCCCTTGCGTGGGAGGGAAATGCCGATCGTTGTGCAATCGAGGCGGACCATATCCACAACCTGCCCCGCCTGTTAGCCCATGAGGAGGCTGATGGACTGGTCTACTACTGGGAAGCCGAGCGACCTTCCTATATACGACAATCCGAGCCGACCCATCTCGCGATGTGGGAGCCGCTCTGGCGGCGGCTGCAAGCCCATATCGGGGCCGTCGCCACGGCCCAGGCGAGCCGGTAACATGCCGCTGCCAGCCGGCCGGTCCCGTTGCAGCGTCCCGGGGAACTTCTGACTTCCATGATCCTGATCTCGGCGAATGGCCTCGGCCGGCAATATAGTGGCGATCCGATCTTCCAGGACCTGGCGTTCGAGGTCCGGGCCGGCGAACGGATCGGGCTGGTCGGTCCCAACGGGGCCGGTAAATCCACGCTGATGAAACTCCTGGCCAGCCTCGACAAACCCGACTACGGCGACCTCTACATCCGCCCGGGAATCCGGATCGGCCTGCTCCGACAGCAGCCGGATTTCGCCCCCGGCGAGTCGATGATCGACGTCGTCAAGTCGGGCCTGGCCTCGCTGATCGAGCTCCAGCACGAACTGGAAGAGGCCGCTCAGGAAATGGCCGAGGCCGACGACGAGGCCGACCGCCTCCGCGCCTCCGCCCGATACGACACCCTCCACGAACAACTCGAGCACCAGGACGCCTACTCGATCGACCACCGCGTCGAGGAGGTCCTCTCGGGCCTCGGCTTCGCCGAGTCGGAGTTCCAGCGAGACGCCTCGCTCTTCTCCGGCGGCCAGCAATCCCGGATGATGCTCGCGAAACTGCTCCTCCAGAGCCCCGACCTGATGCTCCTCGACGAGCCCTCAAACCACCTCGACATCGCCACCACCGAATGGCTCGAAAGCTACCTCTCACGCCAGCCGGTGGCGATGGTGGTCGTCAGCCACGACCGATACTTCCTCGACAAGGTCGTCACCAAAATCTGGGAGCTGCACGAGGGACGGCTCTCCGCCTACCCGGGCAACTACAGCCAGTACTGGAAGCTCCGCTCCGAAAAGGCCAAGGTCCTCGAACGCCAGGCCGAGCGCCAGGAAGAAAAGGCCGAGAAACTCAAGGCCTACATCCGAAAATACGGCGCCGGCCAGCGCGCGACCCAGGCCCACGACCGCGAGCGCAAGCTCGAACGGCTCCAGCGCGAGCGGGTCGACACCATGCGCGACGTCGTCGGACCCTACATGGGCTTCGACGAGGTCGATCGCTCCGGCGACATCGTCGTCGAGGCCCGCAAGCTCTCCAAGGCATTCGACAAGCCACTCTTCACCAACCTGGACATGACGATCGACCGCGGCCAGTGCGTCGCCGTGATCGGCCCCAACGGCGCCGGTAAAACCACGCTGATCCGCACCCTGATCGGCCGCGAGAAGCCCGATTCGGGCGAGGTCCGCCTCGGCCACAAGGTGCAAATCGGCTACCACGACCAGGGCCTGCAATCGCTCGACCCCGGGACCACGGTCGTCCGCGCCGTCTGGCCCGAGGACGACCCCGAATGGGTCGAGGGCGACGTCCGCGACCTGCTCGCCCGCTTCGGCCTCTCCGGCGAGATCGTCTTCCACACGGTCGGCCAGTGCTCCGGCGGCGAAAAGGCCAAGGCCGCCCTCGCCCGCCTCTGTGCCACCGGCGCCAACCTGCTGGTCATGGACGAGCCGACCAACCACCTGGATATCTGGTCGTGCGAGGCCCTCGAACGCTCGATCAACGAGTTCGAGGGGACGGTCCTGGTCGTCAGCCACGACCGATACTTCCTCAACCGAGTGGCCGACCGTTTGATCCAGGTCGCCGACGGTAAAGCCCGCGTGATCGAGGGAGATTACGAGACCTTCCAGCACCTCACGCAGAAGGAGAAGGAACGCGCCTCCGCAAAGGCCCAGGCGGCGGCCAGTCCCTCCCCTGCCCCGTCTCGCACCCCAGGCGCAACCCCCGCGAGCAAACCGAAACGGAAATTCCCCTACCGCAAGGCCGCCGAGATCGAGCGCGATATCGGCCAGTTCGAAAAAGAAGTCCTGGAACTGGAAGACCTCCTCGGCCAGCCCGCGACCTATCGCGACCCCTCAAAGGCCATCACCACCCAGGACCGTCACCGCGAACTCAAGCAAAAACTCGAATCCCTCTACGAACACTGGGAAACCGCCCTCGAAGCGAATTGGTAATTTGTTCTTTGTAATTGGTAATTGGTCATTGGTCATTTGCCTTGGAGCGGCTCGCTTACTCTGGAGAGGGCGAGTCGCTACTCCTAAGCAGCAGCAGACCTCCGCGAACGAACAAGAAATGGTGAACAACCAACTACCAATTACAAAGAACCAATTACCAATTACAAAGAACAAAGAACAAATCCGATGCCCGACCCCCG
>DAHZZC010000661.1 GCA_027435495.1 Planctomycetales bacterium | reverse complement strand
TCTGGGCTTCGTCCGTGTCGGGAGCTGGAGCTACATGGGCTCATTCCGTCAGTCACACGTTTTTCGGCTGTGCGAGCCGGGCTTCCGCCGGCGATCGGGGCGTCCGTCTGGGCTTCGTCCGGGTCGGGAGTGACATGGAATCATTCCCGGTGCGTTCCGGCATGAGCTTTCGCCAGTGCTTTCAGGATCGGGCCTTCCATCCCCCGACATCCTGAAACGTCCGGCGAAGCCGATCCTCCGAATGGAGCACCGAGGCAAACTCGCGACTCCCGGCCATCCGGCTCGACCGGAGCCCGGCCAGTATCGATCGCCGACGCTCCAGCATTTCCGCCCGCTCTTCCGCAACCCACGGCTGCATGGCCGCGTTGATTCGGCGCAGGGCCACCGCCCGGGCGACGCGATCGCGACGGGTGGAAACCGGTCCGGCGAGGGCCGCTCGCTTCTCCTCTACAAGTTTACGAAGCTCGGGCGAGGAGGGTTCGGGAAGGTCTCGATCCGGATTGAAGGTCAGGTCGCGGAGCCGTCGGTCGATTTCGAGAACATCGGCGGGGGTGACCGGCTCAACCGGAAGGCCGAGGCGCACCGTCATCGAGATCGCCAGAAATCCAGGCGGCTCGATCCCGAAGAAGCGGGCGGAGATGGCGTCGCCCAGTTCGTCGTACTTGGCGCCTCCGATCCCGTGCAGGAAGAGGTCGCCGAGGAAGAAGCGGGCGAAGGCGGTGGTGGTCAGGGCGCGGGTCCGGATCCGGACCGAATCCGCGGGGAGGTCGCGGAGCCGTTCGACGGCGCAACAGGCCTCACCGTCGGGTTGGAGCGGCAGTTCGGCGAGGATCTCGTCCTCGCCGCCGATCCTCAGGTCGATCGTCCGTCCGCGCTGCCGGGCCAGAAGCGGGCGTCGGCGAGCCCGAGGGTTGGCCCGCCAGGCCCAGAACGGCGCCTCCAGCCAGTCGCCCTCGCGACCCAGCGCGGCGACCGGATGATGGCGGCTCCGGATTCGGTGCGCGGATCGGTACTCGGCCAGACAGGCATTGTGGACTTCCTGGTAGCGCGGAAGCTGTGCCAGCAGGTGCGCTGCGAACCAGAGGAACCCCTCGGTCCGGCAGAGCTGGCCGAGCGGCAGTTCGAGGTTGGCAACGCCCCAATCGGCCTCGATCGCGCGGCGAGCCAGCGAGAACCGCATCCCGGCCGTCTCCACCTCACGGCCCCAGCGGACAGCTCTCGGCCAGAAATCATCAAGGAGTGGATGGGCGATCGTTCCGTTGAGGATGTCGCGGGCGCGGTCGGCGAAGGTTGTGAAGACGGATTCGTCGGCGACCTTCCAGTCCTCGTACGGGATCTCGCCGTGCCAGGTATCGAAGGGGACGGGGACACCGGTCCATCGTCCGTCGCGCAGGGCTGGGACGCGGATATCGGAGCCCTTGGGGATGTCGTTGTCGACGATCAGGTTGAGTCCGAGGCCGCCGGCGGCCTGGGCCAGGCCGGCGGTCGCGAAGTTCTTGACCCAGACGCCCGGGTGGAACAGCTCGGGCTGGTGCCCGGTGACGACGAGCGGCCGGTCGGCGTCGGCGTCGGCATCCCGCTCGGGGCCGGGGTCGAAACCGTGTCGGCGGAGGAAGGCCTGGGCCAGCGTGAGGACCTCGCGACGGGTCTGGGCGCGGAGCCAGGTGGCGGATCGACCCTGGACGTCATAATCCCAGTTTGTGAGGGTCTGGGCGTTGGCGGCGAGGAGCCCGAGGGCCTCGTCCCCGGGCGGGTCGACCAGCAAACCGCCGTCGGTCGCGGGGGCACGGAGGCGGCGGGCGGTCATCCCAGACACTCCCCAACCGCCGACATCCCCGCCCGGTCGAGCGCCTCGCGGAAGACCTTCCGATAGTGCGCCAGGCGATAGGCGGCGTCGTCGAGCGAGCCGCCGAACGCCCGCGCTTCATCCAGGTAGATCAGCGGGACGGCGACCTCGACAAGGCTCATCTTCCGGGCCGCGGCCTGGACCCAGACCTGAAGCGGCATGGCGTAGCCGTCGTC
>DAHZZC010000660.1 GCA_027435495.1 Planctomycetales bacterium | reverse complement strand
GCCGGGCTGACTCCCTCGCCGGCCACTGATGTCGGTGTTGGCGCTCCGCCGACCCCCGAGCCGGTCAAACCACCGGCACCGTCGAAGAAGTAAATTCCTCTTATGTAAGCCGGGGCTCGGCATGTCACGAGGCCCCGGAGCTCCTATCCACGTCCCTCCGACCGACCCGAATCCGCGCCCGCGACCATGTCGCGCGCCTCGGCTAATGAACAAGAGAGGCCGCCTTCCTTGCTACTGAGCATGACCGGATTCGGGGAAGCCCGGCTCCAGGACCCGCGATGGACGATCCAGGTCGAGGTGCGAACAGTGAACAACCGTCACTTCAAGCTGACGGCCCGCATCAGCGATGAGTTCGCCACAATGGAAGGGGCGCTGGAGCAGATGGTCCGCGAACGCGTCCGGCGCGGGACGGTGCAGGCCAGTCTCCGCGTCGATCGCCCGCGTCGTCCGCAGGATTACCGGCTCAACCTGGTGGCGCTGACCAGCTATCGCGACCAGCTCCGTGGGATTCAGGGCCCTTGTGGCGATGGCCAGGCCGCCTCCATTGAAATCGCAGCGCTGCTCGGGCTTCCTGGCGTGGTCGAGGAGGTCCGATCGACCTCCGAGGCCCCCGCTGAAGACTGGCCCGAGGTCGCCCGCGTGGTCGAGCGGGCCCTCGCGGCCCTGGAAGAATCCCGGGCCCAGGAAGGACGAGCGATGGCCGACGAGCTCAGCGCCCTGGGCTGCTCCATCGGCGAGCACCTGGGCCGGATTGCCGAGCGGGCGCCGGCCGTCGTCCAGGCCTATCATCGCCGGATCACCGAGCGGGTCCAGGCTCTGGTGGCCGAGCAGGGGGTCCGGGTCGAGCCCGAGAACCTGATCCGAGAGGTGGCCATCCTGGCGGATCGTTCCGACATCAGCGAGGAGATTGTCCGGCTTCGAGCGCACCTGGCCCAGTACGCGGCGATTCTCGACGAGCCGGAGAGTTCGGGACGCCGGCTCGAATTCCTCGTGCAGGAGATGGGGCGAGAGATCAACACGATTGGCGCCAAGTCGAACGATGTTGAGATCAGCCGATCGGTTGTCGATGTCAAGGCGCTGCTGGAAAAGATCCGAGAGCTGGTTCAGAATGTCGAATGAGGCCATGAGGCGCCATGTGGGGGACGATCATCCGGATCGCCGGGGCCGGCTGGTGGTGATCAGCGGACCGGCGGGCTCCGGGAAGACCACAATTGTGCGCCGGCTGATCCAGCGGCCCGACCTTCGCCTGGTCGTCTCGATCTCGGCAACGACCCGGGCTCCCAGGCCCGGCGAGGTCCACGGCCGGGACTACTACTTCTACTCACGGGAGGAGTTTGAGGCGATCCGGGGAGACCTGCTTGAGTCGGCCGAGGTCCACGGCAACCACTATGGAACGCCTGCGGCCCCGGTTCGCCGGGCCATCGAGCAGGGGACCTGCGTGGCGCTTGTGATCGATGTGCAGGGGGGCTTTCAGGTCCGCGAGAAGTTCCCAGCGGCCCTGCTCGTCTTCATCCAGATCCCGGGTCTAGATGTCCTGGAGGAGCGGCTGCGGGCCCGCGGCACCGACAGCCCGGAAACGATCGAGATGCGGCTGGCCAACGCCCGCCGCGAGCTGGAACTCTCGGCCCGGTATGATTACCAGGTCGTCAACGAGGACCTGGACCGGACCGTCGAACAACTCGCCGCCATCCTGAACCAAAACGGCTGTGGAGCCTAGCACGACCATGATCGATGAGCTGAAGGAAGAGGAGATTGTCAACAAGGTCGGGGGGCGGTTCAAGCTCTCGACACTGATCCAGAAGCGGATGATCGCCCTGAACCAGGGGGCTCGTCCACTGGTCGAGATGCGGGGCGCTGACAAGATGTCAATCGTGATCCAGGAGATCATGCAGGACAAGATCTTCCTCGACCTCTCCGGCAAGCTCCAGACCGTCGAGGCGACCGAGGATGTGGAGATCGCCGGTGAGACCATCGATCTTACGCAACCCTGAGATCGGTCAACCCCGACCCCCCCTACGCTCCGCATCGACGCCGGGATCCGCAAGACCGGGGCCCTCGCTGCCGATCAAGAGACAACCGGCGAAGGCTTCGAGTCGAGGGGGGTCGGGATGTCCATGCGCCAGCGCGCCCTGCAATCCGCGCCTTTGGTCGGGTTTAGCCTGGGAGTCGTCTTCCTGGCGATGAGCCTGGCTGGCTACGATCCCGCTGACCCTCCCGGGCGTGGTGCCGATCCTGTCAACGCCCGGCCCTCCAATCCCTGTGGGCCGGTGGGCGCTGCGATGGCCCACTCGCTTTTCACGACGGTCGGGTGGGCGAGCTGGCTGATTCCTCCTGCTCTGCTGGCCATCAACCTGATGATCGCTCGTCGAAGGGTTCCCGACGAGCGGATTGGTCCCTCGATAGGCTTCGGGATGGTGGTCGTCGTTACGGCCTCGGCCGTCTACAGACTGGCGCCGATGCTGGAGCCTAGCCCTGCGGTCGGCAGTGGCGGCTACGTCGGGGCGATCGTCGCGGTTTTCCTCGAGCAGACGTTCGGCCAGGCGGGGCTGGTGCTGATTCTGGCGTCGGCCGGGCTCTTTGGCCTGGCGCTCTGTCACGAGATTTTGATCGGCTGGCCGCTTCGCGAGGCTCGCCACTGGCTTGGCTCCCGGATTCAAAAGGTCCGGGCGGGCCGAGCGCTTGCTCTGCCGATACCTGGCGCCTCCGGTGGGATGCTTCGCCTTGCGACCGGCGACTGGGACGACCCGCTTGTCCTCCCGGATTCACCGCATCCGGCGCAGACGCACGTCCACGCGCCGATCCCCGTTGCAGGCTCGCCCGCCAGCGCAGCGCAGGGAGCTCCGACACCCGCGATCGCTGCGCCGAGATCCGCACCGGTTGCCCCCGGATTCCCGATGCCGGCCGTGGCTCCCGGTGACGGCTTCGTCCTCCCGCCGATGGAGCTGCTCGAGGCGGCGGCCGCCTTCTCGATCCAGGATCACGAGGCCAAGATTCACTCCCGGGCCATGCTCCTGGAGCGGACGCTCCTCGACTTCGGTTACCAGGTCCGCGTGGTCCAGATCGACACCGGACCCGTCATCACCCAGTTCGAGATCGAGTTGGAGGCCGGCCTCCGCGTCTCGAAGATCATCGGCCTGGCGGACGACCTCGCGATCGCCCTGGCGGTGCCGAGCGTCCGGATCGTCGCGCCGATCCCGGGGAAAACGACGGTTGGGATCGAGGTTCCCAACGATCGGCGGAACATGGTCCGGCTCGGCGAGGTGATCGCCGGCGTGGGTGACCAGATGGCGAAGTGTCGCATACCGCTCTTCCTCGGTAAGGACGCCAAGGGCGTCCCGCTCGTCTTCGACCTTGCCGACATGCCGCACCTGCTGATGGCCGGTCGAACCGGTACCGGCAAATCCGTCTGCCTCAACGCGATGATCCTCTCGATTCTCATGACCAGGCGCCCGGACGAGGTGAAGGTGATCCTCA
>DAHZZC010000659.1 GCA_027435495.1 Planctomycetales bacterium | reverse complement strand
AGTGCTGTCTCGATCGACTCGTAATAGCAGCCAGGCTTTTTCTTGCCATCGCCTCGGCCCTTGGGATCGAACGTGTCGATCTGGGCCGCACCGCCGCCGAGCCAGAGCAGGATGCAAGCCTCGGCCTTGCCGGGCGGACTGGCGGACCGGGCGGTGCCTCCAGCCAGAGTGGCGGCAGCCGCCAGGGCGCCGCGCCTGAACCATTCGCGGCGGTCGATCTCGAACGCGGGCATGGCAGACTCCCGGCCGGACAGTTCGGTCAGGGGATGAAAACGAATTCGGGGCTGTTGACCAGGGCCCAGACGATATCCTCCATCCGCTCGCGGAATTCGGAGGTCAGGCGGGCGGTGGGCGGGTCGCCGTCGCGGACGACCTGTTCCTCCTCCATCTGGATCCGGGTTGCGTCGGGGTGGAGGTGGTTGGACCACGAGACCCGCCGCCGCGAGGGCCGCATTGGCGGCCGGATCGAGGCGCCGGGGACGACACGGTCGGAGTAAGTCTTGCCCAGGTAGTCGACCAGCCGCACCACCTCAGCTTCCGTCGCCGGCCGTGAGAGGACGCGCAGGACGACCGCTCGGACCAGGGCCTCGGCCGGTTGGTCGATGAGGCAGAGTTTGGTGATCGCGCTATCGTCCGAGAGGCGGGCGATTCGGCCGATGAGGGCGACCCCGTTGGCCATCGACGCCGGCTGGAGCGGTGTGATGGACGACTCGCGCAGAGTCGTCGGGTCGGGTCGGGCGGGGCGCCAGCCGAAGGCGATCAGGATGTCGGCGAGGCTGGAGGTGACCGGTAGAGTCAGTGCGGGGCGGTCGCGTTCGTTTGAGGGGAGCGTGAGCTGCCAGGCTCGCGTGGGTCGGCCCAGGTTGAGGAACTCGGTAGGCGGCCGGCGGCCGTCGATATCGAGGCAAAGTTCCTCGGCCCGGAATGGCTTGCCGACCGCGGCGAAGAGCGAGTCGAGCACCTGCTCGGCCGTTAGGCGACGACGGGCCGGCGGTCCGGCACCCTTGACCCCGACCCGAGCCCGTCCCTGATAGGCACGGGAATTGAGGATCACGCGGGCGACGTGCTTCAGGTCGTAATCATGCACGAGGAGTTCACGAGCCAGGTCGGCCAGGAGTTCGGGTGCCCGATCCCGTGTCGGGCCGTCCCAGTCGTCCACCGGCTCGACCAGGCCGTAGCCGAGGTAGCGGTGCCAGAGCCGATTGACGACGACGGGGGCGAACCGCTGGTTGGTCGGCGAGGTTATCAGGGCGGCGAGACGGTCACGCGAGGAGGCGCCCTCGGAGAGCACCTCGCGCGGGAGCGTCTCAGGCGTGTAGTCGGTCAGGGACCAGACCGGCTCGACCCGGTCTCCGGCCGCCAGCGTGACCGAGACGGCCGGCTCGCGTCCGCCGGGCTGGCGCGGGACGGTGCTGGTCTTCGGGATGGCCACCGGCTTCCCTTCCAGCATCGCGGCGAGGCCGAACAGGTCTTCCTGGCCGAACGGGTGGAATGGGGCGTCGTGACATCGGGCGCACTTCATTTCGGCCGCGAGGAACGCCCTGGAGAGCACCTGTGCCTTCGCGGCCATCGGCGCGTCGTTCTGGGTTGCCAGCCCGAACCCGGCCGGCCCGCCGCCGAGCGCCGTGCCATCCATCCGGATCAGGTCGGTCACGAGTCGGTCGATCGGTAGATTATCGGAAAGAGCGTTGTGAAGGTACCGGCGGAAGGGGCCGGTGTTGTTGAGGGTTGGCTTGAGCAGCCCGGGATTCTCGGCCAGGACGTCTTGCCAGTATCCCATCCAGCCGTCCGCCCAACGAGGATCCGCCAGTCTCGCGTCGATGGCCCGCGCCCGCTTGTTGGGAGAGGGGTCGGCCAGAAACGCGGCGACCTCCTCCGGTTCGGGGATCACGCCGATCGTGTCGAGCGAGAGTCGGCGGAAGAAGGCGGCGTCCTCGACGGCCGATCCGGTCTCGCCCAGGTGGCGATCGACGGGGTTCGACCCCTCGCATGGGTCCTTACCCGCGAGCCGGCGGGCCAATTGATGGCGCCGCTCCCAGACTCCCGATTCGGTCGCGGCCATCGCCTGACGGTGTTTCGCATCCATCGCATCGAGCCGATCGGTCTCGCTCATGAAGAACGAGGACCAGGCCGCCTCAGTCAGCAGTACATCGCTGCCGATCAGCGTCGGGACGCCTCCAGGGGCGACGACGGCTGCGAGCAGTTCACCCGTCTCGTTGCGCAGGCCCTTGCCGCCGACCATCGCCCAGAGCTCGATCTGGTGATCCTGGCCGTCCGCCACCCAATCGACCAGCCGCTCTTGCCCCGAAGGTGGCAGAGCATGCCAGCGCGGGTCCTGGGGATCGAGAGCCGGCGGGACCGGTTCGTGCCCGGACGAATTGCGGACGATGGGCCTTGTCTCGGCAAGGACATGTCCGTCGACGATCAACCGTGCCGCATGACGGGCCCTAAGCAACAACTGATGCGGTCCGGACCGACCCCTGAGCGTTGTGGTTGCGTGCAGGGCCAGCGGCGCGACCCGGTCAACCTCGATACCCCTGGCGTTGTAGCGAGCCGGCAATCGGACCAACGCGAGCGCGGGGGTATGGTAAACCTCGACCGGTGGGGTCGTGGGAACCGACCAGTTCCCATTTTTAGGGAGCCCTTCGAAGATCTCGACACGCACCCCGCCGTCGTCGCTGGCGCGTGTGAGGGACATCGAGACGAGCAAGCTCCCCGTTACGAGGAGCCCGAGTCTGATCGCATTGGGCATGACCGGCCTCGACTTCCCGGGTCCTGGCCGGCCTGACGGGCCGGACGGGTCTCTCTGACGATAACTCGAAAGAGTCGCTTGGTCAATCATCGATCTCCCTTGTCGAGTCGGATGCGCTGTGGAAACTCCTACAAAATAAGGACGCCGCGAGGGGGTTCCGAGAGCCTTCCCCCAGGAATCGTCGATTTCCTCGGGACTTTGCTCGACAAAGCCCTCCGTCACACGATTTTTCGACCACGCCGC
>DAHZZC010000658.1 GCA_027435495.1 Planctomycetales bacterium | reverse complement strand
CTCGTCGTCCGGCATCAGGATCGGGGCTCCTTGCTGAGATCGAATGAGAAGAGGAGTCTTCAGGACGCGACCGGGCCCTCAACGACGAAGACTGGCCGGCCCTCGGCCAGCGCAGGATCGTCACCGACTTCGAGACGCGGTTGACCGTCCTTGATCGTGCCGACGTTCTTCCAGGTCGACTTGTCGGCCGCCGAGGGGACCGCGATCCGAATCGCGCCCTGCCGGGGGATCGATTCGCCCGTCCGGACGACCCAGCCCTGCGGCTCCCGGGCAAGCCACCCAATCGCCCGGGGACGGGCGGTCAGCACGCGCTCCGTCTCGGCCCGGCGCGTCATCACATCGCGTAGGCGGTCCGACGGGTCGGGCCACTTCTGAAGAAACGTCCGCGCCCGGGGCCGAACCTGGTCGGCCTCCCGGCTCTCAGGGTCCATCCAGGGGACGTTGATATCGATCTCGGCGCGGTCGATCTGCTCGCGGAGACCGCCCAGGACGCGGCGGAGCGGTTCGCTCCCCTCGAAGCCCAATTCCAGGATCTTGCGGAGCAGCGCTACCTTCAAGACAGGGTCCATCGCGGGCTGGTTGCGGACCTGGCCGAGCAAGTCCAGGACAGTCGATTCCCAGTCGATCCGGGCGCCATCCTGCGCGAGAATCGGCCTGAACTTCTGTGAGACGCGGGTCTGGGGCGAGAGCTCAATCTTCTCGACCCAGTCGGGGACAACGTTGTACGTCTTTTCCTGGCCGTCGTAGCCGGCAAGGTAGCGGAGCGCCCGGGCGCCCGGTTTCGGCTCCTCGAAGACATAGTAGCGATGCGGACCGCTTGAGGCTGGCGGTCGGACCGTCACCATCCAGAGGTGGTCGACCAGAAGGTCCATCATCAGCTTCTGAAGGTTGCCGAGGGCGCCGTCGGCCGATCGATGGCCCATTGCCTCCATCGCGGCCCGGTATGCGTCGATCCGTTCGGCGTCAGGCGAGGCCGGGAACTGGGTCAGGTACTGTCGGCACTGCTCGGCGCGGATCGTGGCCTCCTTCGATGCGATCGCGGGGCGGCCGGGACTCCAGCCGGCCGAGCGACGGCCCCACTCGGCCAGGGCATCCCAGACGGACTGGTCGCGGAGAGTCTCGCCAAAGGCGCGGGCGCGGGGTGAGTCGGGGAAGGCGCGGGCGTATTCCTGCATCGCCGAGGCGAACCGTGCAGAGTCAAAAACCGGGGCACCGGTAACAGCCTCGGTGAGGGCCAATTCCAGCCGGCCACGCCGGGCACGGCCCTCCATCCGGGCACCTACCGCGTCGAGGCGATCGGAGAGGCCACGTAGCCGGTTGCGGACGACGTCGCCGGCTGAAGTGGCGGCCGGGGTCAACTCGGCGATCGATTGCCGAGCGGCGGCGATCGCATCGGAGAGTGCGGCGGGATCACCCGAGGCGTTTTTGGCGCGGGTCTCGACCTGATCGATCGTCGCTACGATCGCATCGAGCCGGGGCGCCAGCTCCTTCTCACGACGGTCGGCCTCAGCGGCGAGTGTGGCGGACCGTCGCTTGATCAGGTCGTCGACCTGGGCCCTCTCGGTGTCAATCCGAGCAAGCGATCGGGCCGTCTCGAGCGACTTCGGGGGTTCGGCCGCGATCGGCGCAGACTGGGCCTCGCGCATCGCCTTGTCGAAGGCCAGCGCTCGGTCGGCCTCCTTCGACTGTGCCGCCTCGACCCGCTGACGAACCTCAACCAGCGCCGGGTACTGGAAGAGGTCGGGATCGGCCGATTCCAGCCGCTTCGCCAGCGCGGCAGCCTGCTCGACCTCGCCCAGTTCGACGAGGTCGCTGATCGACTGCGCCGCGCGGTCGGCCGCGTTGGCACGCGATTGCGCATGCGCGGCCATGTAGATGAGAAAGCCGACGAGCAAGACCGCGGCGGCGGAGCCGGCGGCAATCAGGCGACGTCGCCTCGATTGATGCGACTCGGCCTCGCGAAGCCGGGTAATGTAGCCCAGGCGGAGATTTTCGGGAAGTCCCTCACCGTGCGACTGGACGTCGTGAGCGAGCCGCTCCAGCTCGTCGGGCAGGATGCGGCCGGGGTAATCCAGAGCGCGGACCAGGCGGGCAATCGCCTCAGCGTGCTCGCGGTGTTCACGGTCGATCTGGTCCTGGTGGTCGAGCCAGTCGAGAGCTGGCCGGGCGCGGTCGAGGATCGGATCATCGCCGGGGACGGAGGCGGCGGCGACCAGCTTCGCCCAATCCCGGCGGGCCATTCGGCCCCGGATCGGGTCGCCGGAGTTGACCGCCTCATCGAGCCGGGCAGCGGCGGCGCCCAGGGCCTCACGCGCCCGGTTGCCCCGTACCTGGACGTCAAGTTTCCGGAGCGACTGAACCAGGGTTGGTGGCGGCGGTTCGGTCCAGATCGGCTGTTCGACCTCGGCGACCAGTCGGGCCGTCCATTCCGGGTCGTGTCGGCGCAGTCCCTCCGTCGCCTCGTCCTGAATCTGGAGGAGCCGAGTCTGCTCGAAGGCACGCAAATCTTCCGACCAGATCGGGTTGCCCGGGTCGAGCTTCGCCAGCTCGCGAAGGACCGCGATTCGGACCCGGAGCGGCGAGCGCTGAAGCGCCAGCCGACGGTGTCGACGCAGGAGGTCCTGGAGCGGATCTTCCTCAGCATAGGCCTCGTTGAGTAACCGCGCGGGCTCAAGCGCGATCCGGGGCGCGACGGCCAGGCCATGCATCTGGACGCGGTCGTCCCACTCGGAACGCTCGGGGAAATCGAGAACGGTGAGCGAGTCGAGCAGTTTGGGCTCGGCCTCGGCAAGCTGGATCGCCTCGGAGCGGAGCCCCTGCTGGAGCAGACGATGACATCGGGCTAGCCGTTGGGCAGCCTCGGAACAGGCGTCGGCATAGGCTGAGGCGAGCCCCGCCAGGCGACCGTTGACGCCCGGGTCGCCCGCGTGGAGCGACATCCGGATCTGCTCGACAATCTGATGATAGTCCGCCATCGTCCGGGTCGACCCCTCACCGAGAGCGCGTGAATTCGCCGGTCCTCACGATCTCCAGGATACCGACTCCGTCGATATCCAGCCCGATCACCACGCTCAAAATGGCCCGCGATCGGCCGGCCAGCAACGTTTCAGTCCGTCGGATGCTGTCCAGCCGTTCGAGGGCGTCGATCTCTTTGCGAAGCGTTTTGATCGCGGCCTGATTCGGCTTCTTTGTCCCAAGCATCCGGAGCAGTTCTGCCTGGCGGAAGACGAGCGGGTCCTGGCTCGAACCGTCGTCCTTCGAGGGCGTTCGGGCGACGAAATTCTGCCATTGGGCATCCCGGTCATTTCGACCGACCGGAATCCGATCGGCGTCAGGATCGATTCGAACATCGATCCGCCCGGGTCGATCGGGATTGATGGCGATCTTCACAACGACCTCGCTCGGGACGAGATCCGCTTCCATCGGCGGTCCATCCGCTGCGGCTGGCTCGCCGTTGAGAGGGGCCGGCTCGATCACCTGCTCGATCGGAGTGCGACCCTTCGGGAGTGCGACCTGCGCGATCGTCAGCTTCCAGCGGAGGATGCGGAGCTTCCACCGGCTCCCCTCGACGGGGTCGGGATCGCCGGCCCAGTTGACCGACTTTGTCCGCGCATCCAGCCGATCAGTCAGAAGACGCTGGTCCTTCCAGACTTCGAGCGGCTCCGGCCGGTCGATCAGGACCCCGCGGAGCAGGACCCGGATCAATCGGCCCTCGCGACCCTCGAATTCGAGGAGAGCATCCTTCAAACCCTCAACCGGGCTCGACCGGGCGCGGGCGGCGGGGGCCCACGCGAACCGCCAACCGCGCGGGTCATCGCGAGTGAGCCGGGCAATCGCGACCCCACCGCCCAGACCGCTCCCGGTCCTCGTGGCGACATCGAAGGCGTGCGCGACGCCCGAGACCGGTACCAGGATGAAGCCCGGACCATTGCGGATTTCGATCCGGTCGGTCGTCTCTTCCAGCAGCGGGATCGTTCGGTCCTGTCGGCTGGGATTGCCGAGCCTCGATCGCGGAACCTCGGGCGGCGCGAAGGCCAGCAAGATCGGCGCGGCCGGGACGCGGAGCGCCGGGATGGCGACGACCGCGGCTGGATGTCTCAAATCCTTGGGAACGCTCGGAGTCGGAGGCGTGACGATCTCGATCGGCACAACCGGCCGAGGCGCGGGTGTCGCGGGCGGTGGCACCGGCCAATCGACGTTCTCCATGACCAGGGCATCGGCCTTCTCCATCCCAATCTGGCGTCGGAGGTTGGGCGAGACATAGAGAGCGACGCCCGCCCCGATCGCCAGGACGGTGGCCGCGATCGCAAGCGGGCCGATCCATCGGCGAGTGCGGGGCCGGCGGATCGACTCGCCGCCAAGGAACGCGATCTCGCCGGCAAGCTGAGCGGCCAGGTCGGGAAGCCCTTCGATGCTGGCGTCCTGTGAGGATGGACGAAGCCGCGGCGGCGGGCCGGCGGTGATCGCGCGGGTTGGGGTGAAGCCGTTGACAGGGGCGGCCGACTCCTCGACCTCGGGCATCTGACCAGTCCGGGCCAGGTGGACGAGTCGGCCACCTGGCGCCTGGCCGGACGGCCGAATGAGGTCGAGGATCATCGCGTTGGGGAGTCCGCGAGCAGCCTTCAACTCAGGCGA
>DAHZZC010000657.1 GCA_027435495.1 Planctomycetales bacterium | reverse complement strand
GATCCCAGCGACGGTATCCGTCCGCGCAGAGGTGTTCCCAGGCCGTCAGGTCGGACGGCAGGCCGCTCCACTCGCGAGGCGGGACGAGGTTGCCGGGGTTCAGGTATCCGTAGCCCGAGTCGCCGGCCAGGAAGGTATCGTTCGGCGTGGCCGTCGCTCGGGCGCGGATTAGCCCGACCGGGAACCGCTCGGCGAGCGCTGGGTTGAATGCCCAGCCGAGCGGCACCTGCCCTCGCGCGGGGTCGTCCCAGATCTCAGGCATTTTCTGGTAAAGCCAGGCCGCCGAGTCGTAGTCCCCGACGTAGAACGCCGCGTAATTGTGGGGCACGACCTTCCCGGCCTCGTCGAGATAGCCGCGGTTGCGGAGGCTCGCCTCGGTCGGGAGGTTCGGCTGGGGATATCGATCGGCCATCGGCATCTGGCAGAACACCGAGGCGTTGGCCATCGCGTGCAGGCCGGGGGCGTCGGCGTCGATGTAGGCTCCGAAGCAGGAGAGGATCTCGGCGAAACGCCACTCGGTCGGGACGCCTTTATGCTTCCCGCCGGTGTGATCGGTGTATTTCTGGTCCCAGGGCGTGAAGCCGCCGACGTGGATCGGCTGTCCATGGGATGCGTCATGGGCGGCCCGAAGCATGGTTCGGAGCGTTCTGGCATCCGTGCCCGGCTTCTGGCCTGGGTCGTCGTTCGGGGCCTCGTCGTCCCAGGGGCCGAGGTCGAAGAAGAACCCACGCTTCGCAATGAAGTAATCGTGGTTCGCGAGGAGCGTGTTCACCGGGGCGACGCGTGTCTGGCCGCCGAGCCACCAGGCGTCCGGGTAGTATCCGAGCAGGGCCGGGTTGCAACGACCCGTCTTGAAATAGCGATCGATGGCCCAGAGCGTCGCGTCGCACTTGGCGCTTCCCGTGCGCTCGCCGGTGAACATGGGCGAGCCGTCCTTCTGGAGCAACCGGAGCTTCACCTCCAGGCGAGGCCCCGACGGGTCTTGCACCAGGCGATCGTACAGGGAGCCGGGGCCGGGATCGTAGCGGACGGGCAGGAGGTTTTCGACGCCCGCCGCCGTGGACGCGAGAAGGGCCGTTCCCGGGACGCGTTCGTCCCAGACCACAACGCCCTTGATGAACTCCTGATGCAACTTCACCAGTTTGACGAGATCGTGACGTTCGCGAAGTTTGCACCCGGCGAGCCACTGGCCCGGCTCTCGCAACAGGTTGAGCCAGTAGCGGTCGATGCGTCCGGCGTCACCTACGAGGAAGAGGTAAAGCCGGGGGCACTCGCGATTCACCAACCCCTGGAGGGCGATCAGAGCGTGCATCTGGTCCCAGAAGACGCGCCGCTGATCGAGTTGCTGGGCGTTGAATCTCAACAACGAGGTGGCATCGAAGACATCGAGCACGCGCGGAGGCAGTTCGGCCTTTGCGGGTATCCCGAGTCCCAGGGCAAGGAGAACGCAGGGCAGGAAGGTGCTGGCGATCCGGCGCATGCTCTTGCTCGACGATCCGACATTCCACCTCGGGAATCGCCCTGGGGAATCAATGAGTGTCCACATAATCGATTCGAAATCGTTTGTTTGTGACGAAGAGCACGGTCACGTCGCCCGACGGACCTGCGCCGTGCTCCATGACCTCGCCCTCGGGGAACCAGACGAAGGACCCTGGTCCGAATGTTCCCCTGTGTGTCACCAGTTCGCCTTCGAGCACGTACAGGCCGTGGCCGCAGGGGTGGGTATGGGCCGGATTCACGAGGCCGGCCGGGTATCGGACCATCCGGATCTCGGCGCCGGTTTCCGGGTCGGTGTAGAGGTCCTTGCGAAGGATGGCCCGGCCGAGCTTTTCGTTGAATCGCTCTTCCCAGGAGGTCGTCGCGGTGTCGATGGCGTAGAATTCGTCGTGCCGCATGAATCCTCTCCGGAAAGTCGACTCCGACGGCCCGGAGGCTGTCCCTTGCCGAGAAGCGTGGGCCGTTCGCCCGATTCTACGCCCGGGATACCCGTGCGCCCACGGGGTTGCAGGCCAAGCCGGCGCCGGGCGGATTCGGTGCGGGCGGGACGGTCGGCTCACGCCCCGGCCGGGTTCGGTCGGAGTGCGGTGAGGATCTTCGTCCCGTCGGCGACGCCCAGGCCGGTGCAGGCGTTCCAGGTTGGGCCGGCGGAATAGGCCCCGTTGTTTCCCGAGGTGATCTCGCGGAAGGCTCCATCGCTGTAGGCCGGGCCGTAGAGGTTCGGGTTCAGGAATCCCACCGGCTTTCCCAGCGACTGGTTCAGTCGGGCGATCAGCCCCGCCCAGAGCGGCGCGACGGCGCTCGTCCCGCCGACCACCGTGTCCGTCCCGTCGACCCGGACCTGATAGCCTGTGTTCGGGTCGGCGTCGGCGGCGATGTCCGGGACACCCCGGCCGGTCCCGCCGCCCGGGTTCGCCGAGGGCGGGATCGGGAAGCCGTCCTGGTAGCTCGGAACCGGGAATTGTGTGCTGATCCCACCGCCGGTCGCACCGTTGCCAGGCCCGTCGTTCCAGACCACCTCCGAGACAATCGACCCGCCCGAGACCTGCACGCTCGTCCCGCCGCAGGCGAGCACGTACGGGCTCGACGCCGGGAAGTCGACGTGCGCCTGGCCGTCGCCCACGCCGCCGTCGGATCCGCTGTCGCCCGACGAGACGCAGACCGTCACACCCACCGCCGAGGCATCCCGGAACGCCTGGTCGAACTGCTCCATCGCCTGCGCCGTCCAGTTCGCCTCGGCTGATCCCCAACTGATCGAGAGGATCGAGGGACGGTTCACCGTGTCGTGGACCGCCTTCGTGATCGCGTCGAGGAAGCCCTGCACCGTGTTGGGCGCGAAGTACACCACGATCTTCGCTCCAGGTGCCACCGCGCCGGCGACCTCAATGTCGAGCGCGACCTCGCCGTCCGGACCGGATGGGTCGCCCGTCGGGGAGTTCGTTGCGCCGTCGACCAAAACACTTCGAATCGTCGGGCCCGGTACGCCGATCGCGGAAAAATAGGTCTGCAAATCCGAAGGATCGTAGCCGCCGCCCAGCTCGAGGATCGCGAGGCATTCGCCGGTCCCGTCGAGGCCGGCGGGGAAATCGTAGAGCTGCGCGATCTGAGGCGGTGTGAACGAGGATGAGGGAAACCCGGCGGCCGGTCGGATCGTCGGACGACCCCGGCGATCGCGGCCGACGATCCGGAAGGTCGGTCGGGCCGCCGGGCGGTTGTCGAGGCCGAAGACGCCGACGATCACGTCGGCCAGGTCGGCCGGGATTTCCATCGAGCCCGATCGGCCCCGGTACGTCCCGCCGCCGGGCAGTTCGTATTCCTGGAGCGTCACGCCGAAGGCCGACTCCATGGCGGCGACCGTCCCGGAGAGCCAGACGCTTCGTCTTCCCTCGCTGGCGAAGGCGAGACGAAGGCCGTGCGCCCGGGCAAACGCCTCGACGCGGTCGATGTCATCCTGCGAGGCGCCGTGGTCGGCGGCGAGTTGCTCGCGAGTGAGGTAGTCGCGGGCGTTGGGAGGTCCGGGGTGCATCGTCCGCGCCTGGACCTCCGGCGTGATCGCCGTTCGAGGCCGGAGCCGGACCGTCACCTCGATCCGCTCGTCCGGGTGCGCCGGGCCGATCGGCCGGGAGCCTGCCACGGGCTCGATCTCGCTGCCGTGGAGCGTCACCTTGTTGTTCGCGGGCATCGACATGCTCCGTCCTCCTCGATTCGAGCCGGGGATCGCCGTCCCGCCAGGGACGAATGTAAGGTGCGGCGGTCGCCGAGTCCAGGGCGCCCCGGCGTTCTCGCGACTCGGCCCGGTTGGTCCGCCCGGTAGCTCTCCACTTGACGGGACGACGACCCTATCCCCAAATTCGTTCGGCGACCGAGTTTCTTCGATTCGAGGAGTGATCGGATGACTGTCGTGAAGGGGATGATCGTCGTGGCGGCCGTTTCGGGCGTCTTCGTCGCGACGGCGAGGGCCGCGGATGGGAACGAGGTCGTCGGCACCTGGAAGTTGACCTACAGTCCCGGTGACGGCGACCATGAGGCCACGCTGACCGTCTCGAAAGAAGGGGCTGGCCTCAAGGGGTCATTTCGCGACGGTGAGCGGAAGTTCGCGATCACAAGGATCGAATACCGGAACGGGACGCTCTCCTTCAACGCCTTGGCCGCGCGCGACGGCGATCGAACGATCGTCGCCTTCGAGGGCCAGGTCAAGGGCAACGCCATCGAGGGAGACGGGAGCTGGGATGCGGGCACGAGGGGCGGTGTCTTTCCCTTCGAGGGGAAGCGCGCGGCCGAGTCGGCGACGGCGCGCGGCTCCTCGGTCATCGCCGTCGCGGGGAAGCCGAACCTGTTGATGGGTATCTACGACGTCAGGGCGCTCGGCTATCGGGTTGACGAGTTTTTCGTCTCGGGAACAGCCGCGTCCTACAAACTGGGGGGCGAGCCGACCGAAGATGGGAAGTGGCAGGCTCTCCCGGCGGGGACGGCTCCGTACACGACCCGGATCATCGTGGTCCGGCCGAGCGATCCCTCGAAGTTCAGCGGGACGGCCGTCGTCGAGTGGCTGAATGTGAGCGCCGGCCTCGACATCCCGGTCGACTGGAACATGGCCCATCGCGAGATCCTGCGCCGGGGACACGCCTATGTGGGGGTCTCGGCGCAGAGGGTCGGCGTCGAGGGTGGGCCGGGTTTGCTCGGCGGCGAGATGCCGGCGTTGAAGAAGGCTGACCCGGACCGCTACGGCCGCCTCAACCATCCGGGGGATACATTTTCGTATGACATCTTTTCCCAGGTGGGCCGGATCGTGAAGGAGGCGGCGGAGAGCCAGGTTCTCGGGCCGCTCGTTCCTCGGCGCGTGATGGCCATTGGCGAGTCTCAGTCGGCCTTTTACCTGACGACCTACGTCAATGCGGTCGATCCGGTCGCCCGGGTATTCGACGGCATTCTGATCCACTCGCGCATTGCGGTGGGTGCGCCGCTGGACGGGGCCTCAATGCTCGCCGCGGTCATGGGCGGGGTGAAGGCCGCGAAACTGCGGCCTGACCTCCGCGTGCCGGTGCTGACGGTGATCACCGAGAGCGACCTTCTCGGCTGGTTCCCGCTGAAGGGCTATCACGCCGCCCGGCAGCC
>DAHZZC010000656.1 GCA_027435495.1 Planctomycetales bacterium | reverse complement strand
CGCGCCGAGCGAAGGTGGAGACCGCACGAGGCCGAGCGGACGACGAATCCGATGGGACGAGAGGCCGAAACGACAGCCTCCAGCCCCAGCGCAGCCATGGATGCCCCGCCAAAATTACAGCGACAACGCAAGCCCCTCCCGATCAGGGAGATCGGCCGAAGGTCCGGCGAGGAGCCCGACGACCCCTCGGCCTGCTGAAGCTCCAGAGGCACCACGATCCCTTCAGTCCCGAGTGGTCATTCGATGGCGAGACCATCCCGGGCGACCGTTCGATCCGCCCCACTCAGGCGCTCTGCGCCAGCGGGTGGCCAGCGAGCCGCTCCAGCACCGCGATCGGCGCCTTCTCCGGGAAGACCAGGCTCGACCGCCGGACGATGAACGTCTGCTCGAGCATGTACTGGCCGCTCAGGCAGGCGTGGCTGGTCCCGTCGGTGAAGACGACCCAGCTCGAACCGGCCGGGAACTCCCATCGATCCTTGCGGCACGACTCCTGAAATTCAGCGTCTTCCTTCATCGCATGGTGAATCCGGAGCATGAACCGGTCGTACGGCGGACGGTCGACCACCGGCAGCCCCAGCCGCGCCGCAACCCGCGCCGAAAAATGCTTGCCCGACTCGAGCAGACCCTCCGGACGGTTCAATCCGACCCGGTCCGCGAACTGGCCGGCCAGTTCCTCGAACGGATCGGTCGTGATCCAGACTCGCTCGCGGTCCGGGTGAATGTTGGTGAAGATCCGGAGCAGTCGGTCGCCGTGCGAGGGGCGGTTCGGAAAGTTGTCGAAGTGGAGCAAATCATTCCGCGAGTGCAGCGAGACCCTGCGCCCCTGCTCCTCGATCGGTCGGAAGCTTGCGTAGTCAATCTTCCAGTCGGCCGCGTACCGGTTCAGCAGGGTCGCCATGAAGACAATCGCCCGCCGCGAGTAGTTGCGCAGGATGCCGTGGACCCTCGCCCTCTGTGCGGGGTCCTCCTGATCGACCCCCTTGAGCCGGTCCTCGTGAGGACGGTAGCTCACGTTCTTGTGATACGAGGCGTCGACCTGCCTCTGGGTGACGAGAAAGGCGCGGTCGCCGTCGGAGATCAGCGGCGGCGACTCGGGGAAATAGAAGATATCCCCACCCTCGAGCCCCCCGTATTCGGCCTCACTCGCCTCCGTGCCGAGACGATCCGCGCGCAGCGTGATCCTTGCCATTGTGCAACGATCCCTGTCCCGGAGGCCGCGTGCTGATTCGGTCGGACCCCCTCCGGCCGTCCTGGCACGCCGACACCTCACGGGAGATCATAACAGGATCGTCGGATACGAGAAGACGAACCTTATCCTCATTGGTCTCTTGCTCGGCGCCTCAAGTTCCCGGATCCAACCACCCGCTCCGAGCGCCCGACCTATCTTATCCGACCTCTGTGTCTTCCTGTCTCCGCGTGGAATCCGTCCTGTGGATCAGGACGAGATTGCGCGCATAGACGGCCAGACCAATCGACTGCCCCAGGGCAATCACGGGATCGCCGCGTGCAACCGCATACGCAAGCAGCGACCCGCCACCAAGCAGGCTCAGCCACCAGAACGCCAACGGGACAACCGCGCTCCGCCGCCGCTCCGAGGCAATCCACTGGACCAGAAACCTCGCGGTGAAGAGCCCCTGCCCCACGAACCCGACCGCCAGCCAGAACCTCGGTTGGTCCGACACGGCTCAATCCTCCGCGAGTGCCGCCGCCGGGGCCAGTCGCCGGGTCTCGTCGGCGTCCCAGGCCCGAAGCACCCGGCCCTCAATCGGCCGGCTCATCAACCAGGCCACGCCGAGCAGGTCCAGGATCACCTGGATCGAACGATTCCCGATGTGGTAGTGCGATCGTCCGTGCACCCGGGCGCGGTGGTTGACCGGAACCTGCACCAGCCGGCACCCCTCCCGAATCAAAAGCGGACCGAGGAACCGGTGCACGCCCCGGAACGCCGGAAGCCGGAGCGCCTCGGCGCGGGGAAAGACCCGGACCGAGCATCCGGTGTCCCGGATCGACTGACCCAGCACGGCATTGCGGACCCGGTTCGCCCACCGCCCAAGAAACCGGCGCGACCAGGAATCGCGTCGATCAGCCCGCCACCCGAGTGCCACATCGTGGCCGGGCAGGGCTCGCCAAAGGTGAACCAGGTCGGCCGGGTCGTTCTGAAGGTCGGCGTCGAGCGTCGCGATCCACCCCCCACGCGCCGCCCGAATCCCCGCCCAGATCGCCGACGACTGACCCACCCCCTCCGCCATCACGATCACCCGCAACTCCGAGTAGTCGTCCGCCAGCTCCAGCAAGACCTCCGCCGTCGCGTCGGTCGAGCCGTCGTCAACGATCACGATCTCAAACCCCTCGATCGGCCGGAGATCGGTGTCGTCCCCATCGCCATCGCGGAGCGGACGAAGCGCCTCGGCGATCTCGGCGACCAGTTGAGGGAGCGCCTCCGCCTCGTCGCGGGCCGGTATCACCACCGAGAGAAACAACGATCGGGCAGCTTCCTGCCGCCGCCATCGACCAATCCCAACCGCCCGACGCCGGTGCGACGGATCGTAGCGCAGGGTCGACATGCGCGGGCCTCCTTGCCTGACTCCGGAATTTCCCTGCCCCGTGAAGATAGGCCGCGACCCAGGAACTCGGGCCGATG
>DAHZZC010000655.1 GCA_027435495.1 Planctomycetales bacterium | reverse complement strand
GTTCTATCGAGGGCTCTTCGCGGGACTCCTGTTGCTTCCGTTCATCCCGAGACGCGCCTGGGCGCCCCGGCCAGCACTCGTGCCGATGGGCGTGGCGTTCGGGGCGACGGTCGGAACGTACATCGCCTCCGTGAAAATGACCACGTCGGCCAACGCGATCTTTCTCCAGTGTACGTCGATTCTCTGGGTGGTTCCCCTGAGTGCGATCTTCCTGGGCGAGCGCCCGGACGGCCGGGCTCGGGTGAGCATCGCGATCGCGATGGCCGGCATCGCCCTGATAGTCGGGTGGGGTTACGACGGCCGCCCCGAGGAGTGGAAGGGCATCGCGCTGGGACTCGCCAGCGGCCTGATGTACGCGGCCATCTCGGTCGGTCTGCGAGGGCTGCGCGGACTCGACCCGATCTGGCTGAGCGCCTCACTGAACCTGCTCGGGACCGCAGCGCTGGGGCTCTGGGCGATTGCCAGCGGGCAGGGGATCGGCAAGCCAACCGTTCCGCAGATGCTGGTGCTGGCCGCTTTCGGCGGGCTCCAGATGGCGATCCCGTACGTCCTCTATGCCCGGGGGCTCCGCGAGATCGCCGCGCCCGAGGCCGGGCTGATCGGGCTGATCGAGCCCATTCTCAATCCGATCTGGGTTGTGTTGTTCGTCCACGAATGGCCCGCACGGGCGACCCTGCTCGGCGGCGGTTTTCTGCTGGCCGGGCTCGCCTATCGATACCTCCCGCGGCGGCTCGTTCCCCCGAGCCGTCCCATTCCCCTGGAATCAGGAATCCGGGGGCTACCTCCCGAGACCTGCCAGCAGGTCCCTCGCAATCTCTGAACGTCGATGGCACCCCGAGACGATGAAGGAGTTTTCAGATGGAACGGCAGCATCGCCTCCGACAACTCGCGACCGCCCTGGCGATCGCGTCCGGCATGGTCGTCGCAACGGCCGTTGTCCGGGCGCAGGAGCATGCACACGAGGGGAAGACCAAGGTCGACCCGAAGATCAACGAGACATTCCGGAACCCCGACCCAAAGGCGTTTGTCAAGCGGTTCGAGAGCGAGTCGCGCGAGCCCTACGCCCGTCGCCATGAGATCGTGGCCCAACTCGAGCTGAAGCCCGGCATGGCCGCCGCCGACATCGGCGCGGGGACCGGCTTCTTTTCCCGGCTGATGGCCGAGAAGGTTGGTCCGAAGGGGAAGGTCTACGCGGTGGACGTCGCGAAGCCGTTCCTCAAGCACATCGAGGCTGAGGCCCGCAAGCAGGGGCTCAACCAGATCGTCACGGTCCTCGGCTCGCAGGACTCGACCAACCTGCCGCCCAACTCGGTCGACGTCGTCTTTTTCAGCGATGTCTACCACCACCTCGAGCACCCCCAGAAGACGCTCGCGACGATCCACCGGGCACTCCACAAGGGCGGCCGGCTGGTGATCGTTGAGTTCGACCGGGTCGAGGGGCGCAGCTCCGAATTCGTGCTCAAGCACATTCGGGCCGGGCAGGACGTCTTCCGAAAGGAAATCGAGTCGGCCGGCTTCGTCGTGATCCCGACGCCAAACCCTCCGAAGCTCAAGGAGAACTTTTTCCTCCGCTTCGAGAAAAAGGGCTGACAGGCCCAGAACGCCAACGCGCGGGCGACCGCTGGGGCCGGCTCGTTTAGTTCTGTCCGGGATCGGAGGCGACGGGAGCCTTTCGGACGGTGGCCCAGACCTCGACGAACGCCTGAGCCTCGGCGTCTCGCCAGGCGAGACCGGCCTCTTCCAGCTCGTTGGCTCGCCGACCCCATCGCTCGCGCCAGTCGTCGGGCCAGCCGGCAACCACCGCCCGGTAGGCCGGCGGTGGGGACCGACGGGGTGGTCGCGATTTGGCGACGCGCCCCGGTCGATCGGTTGGCGAAGGGGCCGACGCGGTGGCGGCCTCGTCCTCGTCGAACATCATGGAGAGCCGTCCCTGGACGTTTTGAATCCGAGATCCGCCTCGGCCTCGCTTCGGGGTCCGAAGATCGCTCACGGGTCTCTCTCCGAGATCAGGCTGCCGTCGTCTGCCTCCAAATCCTTCCTAACGGATAGTCCCTTCCTCTAAAGTATTATTCGTCCAGGGGATATCAGCAGTCTACTCGCTGTCCTCAATTTCACGCGTTCTTCTCCGTTTAATCCGTCGAAACATCAACTTCCTCCCGGTGCAAACGTCGCCATGATGCCTGAATCCAACGTGGACGAAACGGCCAGGTCGGCCGCTGGCAATGCCGAGCCCTTGATGCCGGCCGAGTATGGCCTGCCGATGGCGACGTTCGTGATCGTGGCGAGCATGGTCGGCTCGGGCGTGCTGACAACCTCCGGTTTCACGATGCTTGAAGTCGGCAGCAACGCCTGGATGCTCCTCCTCTGGACGCTCGGCGGGCTGACAGCGATCTGCGGGGCGCTGACGCTCGCGGAACTCTCGGCCGCGCTGCCGAAGACCGGCGGCGACTACGTTTATCTGCACGAGGCCTATGGACCGCTTCCCGCGTTCCTCTCGGGATGGGTCTCGTTCGTGATCGGATTCGCTGCGCCGGCGGCGGCGACAGCCTCCGGATCGGCCAGCTATTTGCTCGCTCCCTGGAGATCGCCCGGGTCGGGCCGCTCGATCCTCGAACCGATCCTCGCGACCGTGCTCATCCTGGGCTTTGCCGTGATCCATGTCCTGAGCCGAAGGCAGTCGTCGAACGTGCAGGGCTGGATCACCGCGATCAAGCTGGTGGTGCTCGGCGGGTTTGCAATCGTCGGGCTGATCGCCGGCTGGCCGCATCTCGACAACCTGGCCGACCTCCACCCCGCCGCCGGCCCACCCGATCCGTTCAAGATGCTCTCGTCGCTGGTCTACATCTCGTATGCCTATGTCGGGTGGAATGCGGCCTCTTATCTTGCGGGCGAGATCCGCGACTCGCAGCGCCTTCTGCCGAGGGCGATCCTGATCGGGACCGGCGGCGTGATGGTGCTTTATCTCGCTGTGAACACCGTCTATGCGATGGCTCTCACCCCCGCCGACATCCGCGCGATCATCGCCGACGCCGGCGGTAATCCCGGCGCGGTCACGGCGATCGCCGAACTGTCGGCGAATCGGCTGTTTGGCAAGGGATGGTCGGAGGTTCTGAGCATCGCGGCCGGGCTGATGCTTCTGTCGAGCCTGAGCGCCTATCTTCTGATCGGCCCGAGGGTGATCTACGCGATGGCGACCGCCGGCCAGTTCCCGGCGATCGC
>DAHZZC010000654.1 GCA_027435495.1 Planctomycetales bacterium | reverse complement strand
TCAACCGGCTCAAGCTCTATGGCGAAAAGGTCCCCCTGTTCCACAAGTACGGGATCGAGGACGAGATCGCCAAGATCCAGCGGCGGCACGTCCCGCTTCCCGAGGGAGGCTCGATCGTCATCGACCAGACCGAGGCACTCGTTGCCATCGACGTCAACTCGGGCAACTTCCGCGTGGAGGACGACGCCGAGAAGACCGCCTACGAGATGAACCTCCGCGCCGCGAAGGAGATCGCCCGGCAGCTCCGACTTCGCGACCTCGGCGGCGTGATCGTCAACGACTTCATCGACATGCGTGAGGAGCGGCACCGCCGGGGCGTCGAGCGGGCCCTCCGCGACGCGATCCGCCGCGACCGGGCCCGCACCAAGGTCCTCCGGATGAGCGCCTTCGGCCTCATTGAGATGACCCGGCAGCGGATTCGGCCAAGCCTCAAGCGGTCTATCTACCAGGATTGCCCCGGATGCAGCGGCGCCGGTGTCGTCAAGACGGCCGAGAGCATGGCGATCGACGTGATGCGGCTCCTCGCCCTGGCGACCCATCGCGAGGAAATCCGACGGATCGAGGTCACCGTGCATCCGTCCGTCGCAACGTACCTCAACAACCGAAAACGCCGCGAGCTCGCCCGAATGGAGCAGGAGTGCCAGATGACCATCCAGATCGGCGTCGCCGAGAGCGCGCCGGCCGAGCACCTGGTCATCGCCTGCTTCGACGCCAACGGTAACGAGGTCCGGCTCCAGCCCCAGGCTCCGTCGTCCCACCACCACGGGCACGGGCCTGGCCATGGACATGGCCACGGTCATCGCCGAGGTCATTGATCCGCTCGCAAGTTCGATAAAATCCATCGGTGGCCGGGCGCGGCGGACATCCCTCGCGGCCGGCCACCGTTTTCATGGACGGGGCTTCCCCCAGGAGGATGCCAATGTCGTTCCAGCCTTCGACAGGCCATCCACTGCAACGTCCGCGCCGGCTCAGGGCCCACCCTCGGCTCCGCGCAATGGTCGCCGAGAATCGGCTGACCGTCGACGATTTGATCTATCCGCTGTTCGTCTACCACGGTCTGGGCCTCCGCCGCGAGATCGTGTCGATGCCGGGCCAGTATCAGCTCTCGCTCGACCGGCTTGGCGAGGCCGTCGCTGAAGTTGCCGAACTGGGCATCCCGGCGATCCTGCTGTTTGGCATTCCCAAGCACAAGGACGCGCGCGGCTCGTCGGCGCTCCACGACGATGGGATCGTCCAGCAGGCAATTGCCGAGGCGAAGAAATCAGCCCCCGAGTTGCTGGTCATCACCGACCTCTGCTTCTGCGAGTACAGCGATCACGGCCACTGCGGACCGCTCACCCAGGCGGGCGGGCGGATCGACGTGGACAATGACGCGACCCTCCCGCTCCTGGCCGAGCAGGCGGTCAGCCACGCTCGCGCCGGGGCCGACGTGATCGCTCCGTCGGGAATGATGGACGGGATGGTCCGGGCGATCCGGGGCGGCCTCGACGCTGCCGGCTTCGACCGGATCCCGATCCTCTCCTACGCCGCGAAGTATGCGAGCGCCTACTACGGCCCATTCCGCGAGGCCGCCGAGAGCGCCCCCAGCTTCGGCGATCGCCGAACCTACCAGATGGACCCGGCCAACACCGACGAGGCCATCCGCGAGGTCGCGCTCGACCTCGCCGAGGGAGCCGACATGGTGATGGTCAAGCCGGCGCTCGCGTACCTGGACATCCTCCGGCGGGTGAAGGAGACATACCGGGTGCCGACCGCCGCCTACAACGTCTCGGGCGAGTACGCGATGGTGAAGGCCGCGGCGGCACGCGGTTGGGTCGATGAGCGTCGGATCGTGATGGAAACCCTCACCGGGATGAAGCGTGCCGGCGCCGACATGATCCTCACCTACCACGCCCCCGACGTCGCCCGCTGGCTCCGCGAAGGCTGAGGCGATGAAGGAGAAACCCGCGCACAAGCCGTTCGACGCGACGCTCAAGGAGATGGCCGAGCGCGATCCAAAACCCTGGATGGGGCTGCTGCTTGGTCGGCCGGTTAGAGACGTGGAGGTCATCAATTCCGACCTCTCCACGATCGCCGCCGAGGCCGACAAGCTCTTCCGGATCGCGGACCCATCGCCGCACCTCGTCCACAGCGAGTTCGAGACCAGCTACAAGGCCGAACATCCACGGAAGGGGCTGCGATACAGCGTCCTGGCCCGGGTCCACCACGGGCTCCCGGTGCGGACGATCTTCGTCCTGATGCGTCCCGAGGCCGATGGCCACGCGTTCACAGGCACCCTCGAAGACGAATGGCTGGACGGGACGCGATACCTGCACTTCCGGTACAATGTCCTCAGGATCTGGGAAATGCCCCCGCAGTTGTTCCTGGAGGGCGATTTGGCGACACTTCCCCTTGCGCCTATCTCACGCGTCATGCAAGGAGAAGTTGGCGAGATCGTCCGCCAGGTCGACGAGCGGATCGGGCGGGAAGCAAGCCCAGACGAGGCTCCCTTGCTGCGAACGGCCACCGGTTTCCTCCTGGGATTGAACTATTCCGGGGAGAGACTCCGAACCCTGATGCAAGGACTCCATGGCATGCGAGAATCCGCGACCTACCAACTGATCCTCGAAGAGGGGCGCGAGCTGGGCAAGCTCGCGGGAGAAAAGGAAGTCCTGGAGCAGCTCGGCACGAGGCTGTTCGGTCCGATGCCGGCCCAAATCCGGGCCGAACTCGATTCGATCGGGAGTACGGACAGGCTCCGAGAACTCGCCAATAGGCTCCTGGATGTCTCGAGCTGGGATGAATGGATGGGGACGAACTGACCCAATCTCCGCCCGATCCCTGGACTTCCCCGCAGGAGTACGCTTTTCGATGACACCGACGACCCCCGCACTGTCTCGTCCCGATTTCCAACTGCCGCGGAGCCATGAGGCGTTCGCGAGGGCCAACCGCGTGATCCCCGGCGGCGTGAATAGCCCCGCCCGGGCCTTCGGGGCCGTCGGCGGCGAGCCGCCGTTCATCGAGCGGGCTGAGGGCGCCTACCTCCACGACATCGACGGCCATACCTACATCGACTACATCGGCTCGTGGGGACCGATGATCCTCGGCCACGCGAACCCCCGGGTCAACGCCGCCATCGCGAAGGCCCTCGCCCTCGGCACCAGCTTCGGCGCCCCGACCGTCCGTGAGGCTGAAATCGCGGAGGTTGTCGCCGAGGCCGTCCCCTCGGTTGAGAAGGTCCGATTCGTCTCGTCGGGAACCGAGGCCGCGATGTCGGCCGTCCGGGTCGCGCGCGGCGTGACGGGCCGGTCGAAGATCGTCAAGATGAGCGGCCACTATCACGGCCACATCGACGCCCTTCTCGTCCAGGCCGGATCGGCCGCGACCACTCTCGGAACGCCCAACAGCCCCGGCGTCACCGAAGGCGCCGCGCAGGACACGCTCCTCTGCCCATTCAACGACGCGAGGGCCGTGGCCGCGATCCTCGACGGCTTCCCCGGCCAGGTCGCTGCGGTGCTCCTGGAGCCGATCGCCGGCAACATGGGCCTCGTCCCTCCCGATCCCGGTTACCTGGCCGACCTCCGCGAACTCACCAAGAAGCACGGGGTCTTGCTCGTCTTCGATGAGGTGATGACCGGCTTCCGCGTCGCGTATGGCGGCGCCCAGTCGCTCTACGGGATCACGCCCGACCTGACGGCGATGGGCAAGGTGATCGGCGGCGGCCTGCCGGCGGCGGCCTATGGAGCCTCCGCGGCGATCATGGACCTCGTCTCGCCCGCCGGGCCGATCTTCCAGGCCGGGACGCTCTCGGGCAACCCGCTCGCCACGGCCGCCGGGCTCGAAACGCTGACGATCCTCCGCGACGAGTCGCCCTATGACCACCTGGAAACCCTCTCGGCCCGGCTCGCCGAGGGTCTCGATCGCGCCGCGACCGACGCCGGCATCCCTCACGTCGTCCAGCGCGTCGGGAGCATGCTGACCATCTTCTTCCACGACGGGCCGGTCCGCGACTACGACGACGCCCGAAGGAGCGACACCCGTCTCTTCGGTCGCTTCTTCTGGGAGATGCTCGCCCGGGGCGTGTATCTGCCGTGCAGCCAGTTCGAGGCGGCCTTCGTCTCCTCGGCCCACACCAAGGACGACATCGACCGGACGATCGAGGCCGCCCGCGAGGCGCTCCGGGTCAGCCGGGATTTGACATAGTTCGGTGGAATCGGCGCGTATGCTCGTCTACTATGCCGCGCGATCGAAGGCAAGACTTGAGACGGTTTGTAAGGCCCTACAAACCGCTTTTGACCTGCCCTCGTTCCCGTTCAAAAGCCACGACGACTGGCGGTGGGGAAGGTCGCAAGGCGATGACCTGGCGCTCAAGGTTACCCGGGCTAAATGCCGGACGATCGAGACCTGGATGCCCGGCTGCCCTCAGGGTGTAAGCTATCAGATCATTTTGACGACCGAGTGCGAACCGGAAGATTTCGCCTCGAGACTCGCCGAGATCCTGGGTTGCGAGGTCATCCGATACGCGAGCCGCAATCTTCAGAACGGGACATGAAAGACAGGATTTGATCAATTCCTCTCAAAAGTCGTCGTCCTCCAGGTTGGCCGACTCGACGCCGATCAGCCTCGTCTTGAGCCGGGCCGCGGCCCGTCGCGGGCTATCGGCGCGGACGACCGCCGAGCTGACCGCCACCCGGGTCGCCCCCGCCTCGATCACCCGGTCGATGTTCTCGACGCCAATCCCGCCGATCGCGAACCAGGGCAGGGCGGTCGACTCGGCGGCCAGCCGGACGAACGCCAATCCCGCAAGCTCCGGCTCGGAGAACTCCTTCGTCGCGCTGGGGAAGACCGGCCCGACGCCCAGATAACCGGAACCCGAGAGCACCGCCGCCTCCAACTGTTCGCGGTCGTGGGTCGACTGGCCGATCGTCGCCGAGGGTCCGACGACCCGCCTCGCGTCGCGGATCGTCACATCCTCCTGGCCGAGGTGAACGCCATCGCATCCGGCGAGTCGGGCCAGGTCGGGGCGGTCGTTCATGATCATCGGGACGCGGGCGCGGGCCGTCACGATCCGGACCTCGCGCGCCCGCTTCAGCAGTTCGCGGTCGGGAACACCCTTCTCGCGGTACTGGATCACGTCAGCACCGCCGCGGATGGCCTCCTCGACGACCCAGGTCAGGTCGCCGAGCGTCCGCAATCCGCCGACGAGCACCATCAACCGGGCCTCGCCAAGCGTCCGGTGCGAGGCCGCCGCGGTCATCGTCAGCTTTTCGAGCGTGTAAATGTCGTAACGCAGAACCTCGAATCGACCGGCCAGCCAGACGTCCACCAGCTTGCTGTATTCCTCCAGCGACCGCATCGCCTCGGCGAGCCGCTTGAAGTTCGCCGAGAGGACCGCGCGGGGGTTCTCGCGAAACTGCTCGTTCGTCGTCATGATGTGCGTGCCGACATCCTGCAAGGTCTCGCGCGAGTCCAGCAGTCGATCGGCGCCGAGGCCGCGCTCGGCCTCTGAGAATCGGTGTCGGACCTCCTTCAGCCGCCTTGTCAGACCCGGATCGTCGAGGACGAACCGGACATAGTCCTCGACCACCCGCAGTCCCTCGCGCGCTCGGTTGGCCGAGGCGTCGAGGATGCGGCCGAGGTCCACGCCGCCGCCCGGCTCGGCGAGATCGAGCGGGGGGATATCGTCGGCCATCGGAAGCGGGCCCGCGTCGACGGCCGTCACCTCCGCGAGCCGGTCGCGCACCGATGCCAGCTCCAGGCCGACCGAGCGAAGCAAATCGGCGATCGGCCCCGGCGCGGCCATCAGACCGGCGAGCAGGTGCTCGGTGCCGACCTCGCGCGTTCGGTCCAGCCCGCGCGCCTGGTTGGTCGCCTCGCCGAGGACCATCCGCAGCGACGACGATCTCGGCAGCGCCGAGTCGAGCTCGTCGTCGGCCTCCGGCACCTCGTCGTCCCAGGCGTCGGACCCGAGGGCCTCACGCAGCCGGCCTGCGGAGACGCCGAATTCCTCCAGAAGTTCGGCCGCCCGGCTCTCGACCTCCAGCGAGAGAGCCGCCAGCAGGTCGAGCGGCTCGATCGCCTGGCCCCCCCGACGCCTGGCCACCGCGCCCGCACGCACCAGCGCCCGCTCCGCCCCGGCCGTGAACGCTTCCAACATCAGATTGATGACTCCGAGTTCCCTCGTCCTCGATCCC
>DAHZZC010000653.1 GCA_027435495.1 Planctomycetales bacterium | reverse complement strand
GACGGCGTCTCGAACCCGTTCTTGCTCGCGGTCGGCCAGTTTCCGCAGGTGATCGAGAAGGAAGAGAACAGCAGCTTCGAGCAGGCCCAGGCCATTCCTGAGCCCCCGGTGATCGTCGAGGGGAAGGTGCCGGGGAACGATGTCGATTTCTTTCGGTTCCGAGGGCGGAAGGGGCAGCGGATCGTCGTCGACGCCCGATGCGCCCGAATCGGATCGGGGATTGATCCGACTCTCCGACTGACCACCGTGACCCCGAAGCGGACCTACGTGGCCTCGGCCGATGACACACCCGGCCTGCTCACCGACGCCCGATTCACGACCCTCTTGCCCGAGGATTCCGACTATGTCGTCGAGATCTCCGACACGAGGTATCAGGGCGAGGGGCGCCCGGTCTATCGGCTACTGATCGGCGACGTGCCGATGGCCGAGGAAATCTATCCGCTCGGCGGTCGACTGGGCGAGACGGTCGGGATCGAGCTCCGCGGCGGAACGATGCCGGGAGTGAGTGTCGCCGCCGCGACGATCGGGGCGCCGTTCGGCACCGACCTGTTCCGCCCCCGGATCACCGCCGGCATGGCAGGCTCGATCGCGCCCACGCTTCGCGACCTGGATTTCGAATCGATGCCGATCATGACCGTCTCGGCCTATCCCGAACTGCGCGAGCCGGCCGACGCCTCGGCGCCGCCGCTCCTGGCGGCCGGGCCGGTGGTCTTCAACGGGAGGCTCGACCCGGCCGGCGACGAGGACCGATTCCGGGTCGCGGTCACCCCCGGGACCCGGGTCCGGTTCGCTGTGAAGGCGTACGAACTGGGCTCGTCGCTCGACGCCGTGTTGCGGGTCGAGCAGAAGGCGGGCGGCTCGATCGCCAGCGCCGACGACCAGTCTTTCAAGCTCCCTCCGAAGAACGGGATGGCGCAATCGCTGATCCTTCCCGATCCGATTATCGAGACGACGATCCCGAGCGGGGCCACCGAGGTCGTGGTCGTGATCCGGGATCTGGAGCATCGCGGCGGGATTGGTGTCCCGTATCGAATTGTGGTCGAGCCGCTCGAGTCGGACTTCGACCTGACGCTCGGCGCGACCGAGGTGAGCATCCCGCGCGGGGGTACGGCGGCCGTCCCGGTCTCGATCAAACGGAACGGCTACACCGGTCCGATTGAGGTCGCCATCGACGGGCTGCCGGCCGGCCTCTCGGTCCGGCCCGGAACGATCGCCGCGGGCCAGGCTGCCGGAGTCCTCACGCTCAGTGCAGCGCCGGACGCTGCTTTCCCGGCGACGGCAATGAAGCTCGTCGGCCGGGGGAACGGGACATCCGGCACGATCGAACGCATCGCCTCGGCGCCGATCGTATTCGCCCGGCAGTCGAACCTGGCGACCAACCAGATGACCGAATACGGGATCGTCGGAGCGCCGGCCCGGCCCGAGCCTCTCCGACTCGACATCGGCGCAGCCCCGATCGAGGTTGCCCACGGCTTCGGCGCGACGATCCCGCTGAAGATCGATCGAGAGAAGGGCGCTGAGGGCACACTGGCGGTCTCGGGACTGGTCCTGCCGGCCGGGGTAACGATCCCGGGCGAAACGGTCGACGCGAAGGCGAATTCGGCGGCCGTCCGCGTTCAGTCGGCGGTTGAGGCCCCGCTCGGAACGTCGACCCTGGCCCTTCAGGCGAAGGGAAAAATTGCCGGGGCCGACCGGACGCTCGTGGCGCCCTCGGTGACCATCGCGATCGTCCGCCCGGCGTCGGTCGAACTGGCCGCGCCGGGGGTTGAGGTTCACGCCGGCCAGACCGCCGAGGTCAAGGGCCGGATCGTTCGCAAGGGAACGTTCAACGAGCCGGTAACGGTTCGCGTCAACGGCCTCCCCGCCGGGCTCAAGGCCGACCCGGTCACCGTCGCGGCCGGGGCGATCGACTTCGTGCTCCGGATCGTCGCCGAGGCAAAGGCCGTTCCGACCTCGGCCGGAGCGCAGGTCGTCGCCGCCTTCCAGGTCAACAAGAAGGATTACCCCGTCCCCCCCACGCCGCTCTCGGTCAAGGTCTCGCCGAAGAAGTGATCGGCACGCCCGCGACCAGCCCGCCCAGGGAGAACGTCTCGATGCCCCGAATCCTCCCCGCCCTCCTGATCCTCGCGATGATCACGACTGCCCGAGCCGGCGACCAGAAGAAGCCCGAGCCGGCAAAGTCCACGACACCGAAGGCGCCCAGGCCCAACCCCTCGCCAGCACCGAAGGCCGGATCGAAGCCCGAGGTCAGCTTCATGCGCGACGTCGCGCCGATCCTGGTCGAGAACTGCATCGCCTGCCACAATCCCCGGAAATCCGAGAGTAAATATGTGATGACCACGTTCGCCCAGCTTGCCCGGGGCGGCCAGCAGGGCGAGGGAATCACGCTGGTCCCCGGCAAGCCGGACGAGTGCTATCTCGTCGAGCTGGTCCGGCCCGAAGGCGAGCCCCGGATGCCGTACAAGCAGGACCCACTCACACCCGAGAAGATCGCGACGCTCGAGCGATGGGTTTCCGCCGGCGCGAAGTACGACGGCCTATCGCCGACCGAGGACTGGACCATCCTTCTGCGCAAAAACCAGAGCGTGAGCGTGCCTTCGGTCTACCCCTCGCCGGTTCCGATCACGGCGCTGGCGTTCACGCGAGACGGATCGTCTGTGCTGGCCTCCGGCTACCACGAGCTGACGACGTGGAAGGTGGCCGACGGTTCGCCGGGTCCGAGGCTCGGCGGTCTCGCCGAACGAACCTACGCGATCGCGACCAGCCCCGATGGCAAATGGATGGCGACCGCCAGCGGCGACCCTGGCATCTACGGGATCGCCCGGCTCTGGTCGGTCGGGGCCGGCAACCAGCCGCCACAACCGGCGCGCGAGCTGGTCGAAACCCAGGATGTCGTCTTCTCGGTCGCCTTCAGCCCCGACAGCAAAAGGATCGCAACCGCCGGCGCCGACCGCGCGATTCGGATCTACGAGGTCGAGTCGGGCAAAATGGTCTTCCAGGTCGAGGACCATGCCGACTGGATCTTTTCGCTGGCCTTCAGCCCCGACGGCAAACGACTCGCCAGCGCCAGCCGCGACAAGACGTGCAAGGTCTTCGACGTGGAAAAGAAGGAATCACTGGTCACCTTCCCCACCCACGCGCAGCCAGTCTACGCCATTGCGTTCAGTCCCGACGGCAAGTCGGTCGTTAGCGGCGGCGAGGACAACGCGATCCGATTCTGGAACCCCGACGCCGAGGGAAAGCAGGTCCGCCTGGTCGGCGGATTCGGTGGGACCGTGTTCCGCCTCGCCTTCTCG